>NZ_CP020810.1 GCF_002157835.1 Mycobacterium dioxanotrophicus
GTCATCGAAAGAACTGGGCATGTTGGGGTCAATCTCCTTGAAACTGTGTCAGAACCACGGATAGAAGCGTCCTCGCCCGAAGACGTCACCGGGGTCGTAGGCCGATTTGATCGCACGCAAGACCTCGACGGCCGATGGCGGTGTTCCCCACGCATCGACTAGCCCGGTAAGCGTCCTCGGGCGGTCACGCAGAACCATTGCACCGCCGAGGGTTTCGACTTCCTGGCGCCACTTGGCCACCGTTCTGGCGTGGGCGAGCGCCGACGTGGATTCGATTCTCATGTCAACTCGGCCTGTGGAGACTCCCGCGGCGACGGTAACGATGGCCTCTGTCTCGCGACCGATTCGGTCGGCGGCCTTGCTAAGCGCAGAAACGTCGCTGGGCCGCACCAACCCGCGCACTATAGTGGCCGGTACGTTGCCGTTTGCGCCTGGACGACTGACGTCGCGATGCCGCTTCCAAACGCACGCGGCATCGTCGGCGGCGAGGGTGACAGCATCGGCGCCGATCAAGCGTGCAGCGGCTTGCAGTCGCTCCTGGCAACCGGTCTGAGTGCCTTCGAAACGAACCAACAGCTGGCCTGAGATCCATTCGGCAGCAACGGGTTCAAGCCCGGCATCGCCGATCGCTTGAGCGTCAGCGGCAGCCTGGTCGATACCGACCTCGCGGCTCAGGGTACCTGTCGCCGTGGCGACGGGATGCAAACGGAAAGTCACATCGGTCAGAATGGCCAGACTGCCCAACGACCCGGACATCATCCGCGCCAGGTCATATCCGGCAACATTCTTGATGACGTGCCCGCCCGACCGCGCGATCGAACCGTCGGCAAAGATTAGGCCGGCGCCGATCATGAGGTCGCGTGGCCCGCCGAACGCCAGCTGTGCAGGTCCCTGGTCGGCCGTGGCGACCACGCCTCCTACGGTGGCCCCGCGATCGATGCGGGCCGCGTCGATCGCCAGACGCTGGCCGTACTCGGCGACCACCGACTGCAGGTCGGCCACCGCCATTCCGGCCCCTACCTGGATCGTCATGTCGGCGGGCTCGTAGCGCAGAACTGAGTTCAGCTTCTTCATCGCCAGACTCACGGATGCTTCGACATCACCACCCCAACTCTGCGCGGTGCCCGCGCCGGTGATGTTGAGCGGCAGGTCGTCGCGCGCCGCAGCCAGGACGCACTCAGCGACCTCATTGACGCTGTCGGGTTCCCATTCCGGTCGAGTTCCCGACCGGATATCAGAAGCGTTCGATATCACCGCTGGCCTCCAGGGGATGGGGGACGTACACGCCCGGCTTCTCACCGCACAGGCGCGGCGTCGGCAGGAGTTTGCCTGGGTTGCATAGGCCCTTAGGGTCAAAGGCGCCGCGCAGATGCCACATCGCGGCTAGATCCGACTCGGAGAACATCCGCGGCATCGAGCAGGCCTTGTCCGTGCCGATACCGTGCTCACCGGACAGGGACCCGCCCATGTCGACGCATAGTTCGGCGATATCACGTGACAACTCCTCGGCCCGTTCGAGTTGTCCTTTGGCCTCGCTGTACAGCACCAGAGGGTGCAGATTCCCGTCACCCGCATGGAACACATTGGCCACCCGCATGTTGGCCTCAGCTGCCATTTCGGCTATGCGGGAAAGTACTTCGCCGAGGCTGGTGCGCGGTACGACTCCGTCTTGGACGATGTAGTCCGGACTGATACGTCCCACCGCCGCAAATGCCGCCTTGCGCCCACGCCAGATCACGGCCCGCTCTGCGGCGTCCCCAGCGATGCGAATCTTCGTCGTTCCAGTGTCACGACAGATTTGGTTGACGGCGTCGAACTCGACCTTCGATTCAGCTGCGGGACCGTCCACTTCCACGATCAGTGCCGCAGCGGTGTCGAGGCTGTATCCGGCCCCGACCGCGGCTTCGGATGCCTCGATGGCCAGAGCGTCCATCATCTCGATGGCCGCAGGTACGATTCCTGCGGCAATGATCCGGGTGACGGCCTCACAGGCAGCGGTGATGGTAGGAAAGTCCGCGCAAAGCGTGTGCACAGCCACTGGGTTACGCACCAGCCGCACCACGATCTTTGTGACGATCCCGAGCGTGCCCTCCGACCCGACGAAAGCCGCCAGCAGGTCATATCCGACCTGCTCACGATTGGCCCCGCCCAACCGAACGACGGAACCGTCGGCAAGTACGGCCTCGAGTTCCAAGACGTGATGCACAGTGAACCCGTACTTCAGGCAGTGTGCCCCGCCGGAGTTCTCCGCCACATTGCCGCCAACCGTGCACACTTGCTGGCTGGATGGATCTGGGGCGAAATGGAGACCGAATTGTGCAGCCGCACTCGTAATGTCGACGTTGGTGACCCCAGGTTGCACGACCGCACGCAGATTGTATGGGTCGACCTCGATGATCCGACGCATCCGTTGCAGGGATATGACGATGCCCTCGGCCGTCGGTAGCGCCCCACCGGACAACCCGGTCCCCGCGCCACGGGCAACGTAGGGCACACCGAACTCGGCGCAAGTCAGCACCGCCTGGCGTACATCGTCGGCCGACTCGGCCAACACAACCGCGCGGGGCACCACCCGAAAGCCGGTGAGTCCGTCACATTCGTACGTGCGCAGGGCCGTCGGCTCGACGATGACGGCATCAGGGCGAAGCCGTCCACATAGCGTGCTGAGGAATTCGCTATCGGTGCGCGCGGCTTCGGCAGCCATTGGGGTCACGGCCATCTGCGTCATTTCCCTTGCCCCCGCTGCACTGCGCACTGACCAGGCAACGGCGGCGGTGGCAGGTCATAGCGCACAGGCGTCGCGGAGAGCCGCAGCGGACTGCTCACCTGAGGAATACTTCGCTCGCCATCGACAACGATTCGCTTGGGCTCAAGACCGAGCTGCTCAGCCAATGCGAAGGCCTCACCGATGGAGTTGACCGGACCGGCAGGCACCCCAGCCTCACGCATCCGGCTCAACAGCTCGTCGGCGGGCAGCGTGGCGGTGACCGCTTCCAGCAGCGGTATCAGATCGCGCCGGTGACTGACCCGCTCGCTGTTGGTGACGAACCGGGGATCGTCAGAGAGTTCGGCTATACCCAGCGCTGCGCAGAGGTTGCCGAACTGGCGGTCATTTCCGCATGCCAAGGCGATCTGCCCATCGCACGCGGACAGCGTCTGATAAGGGGCGATGGACGGATGCTGGTTGCCCATCCTGCCCGGCGAGTCGCCGGTACCCAGGTAAGCCGTCGCCTGATTTGCCAGGCTGGCAAGCAGCGTTTGGAGCATCGTGACGTCGACACGCTGCCCGACCCCGGTGGCCTCGCGGTGCCGCAATGCTGCCAAGACCCCGACAGCGGCGTGCAGAGCGGCCAGCACATCCACAAGTGCGACACCGACTTTGACCGGTCCACCGTCTGCGGTGCCGGTAATACTCATCAAACCGCCGACCGCTTGCACCAAAAGGTCATAGCCGGCCAGATCTCGCGCTGACTCCGAATCACCGAACGCGGAGATCGAGCAGTAGATCACGCGCGGATTGATCGCCGAGACGTGCTGGTATCCCAAGCCCATCCGCTCGGCAACTCCCGGCCGAAAGTTCTCCACCACGATGTCGGCCGAGGCTGCAAGTTCCGCGGCAAACGCTGCATCGCCGGAGTCATGCAGGTCGAGGACCACCGAGCGCTTGTTGCGGTTCGCGCTCCAGAAATAGGTGGCCTCCCCCTGCGCGAATGGCGGGCCCCACGCCCTGGTGTCGTCACCTCCGGCGCGCTCCACCTTGATCACGTCGGCGCCCAGGTCGCCTAGCAGCATCGTCAGGTACGGACCTGCCAAGATGCGGCTCAAGTCCAGGACCCGAACTCCTGACAGGCTGCCAACTCGATCACCGGCCCACCCGATTCGATCCCCTGCAGATAACGTCATGATCACCCTAGCTTGTTGTTGGTAAGACCATCATTAATGGTCCTCACACCGTAAACTTCCTACGGTGTCGGTGCAAGATGATTCGGAATTCGGCGTCACAGGGTGGACGAAGGTTAAGCGCGCCCGCGTCCATGAGCTGGTCATTGACCAGATCGAGGAGCGCATCCGCCATGGCGGACTTCAGCGTGGCGACCGCCTGCCCAGCGAACGCCAGCTCAGCCAGCTGCTCGGAGTAAGCAGACCGTCAGTCCGCGAAGCCCTGCACTCACTCGAGGCCCTCGGCGTCATCGCCGAACGGGTCACCTCGGGACCAGAATCGGCCAAAGTGCTGGCAACCGAGCCATCCGACGCACTGACCAGCATGCTTCGACTCCACATCGGGCTAAGCAACTTCTCCGAGGTCGAGGTCGTGCAAACCCGCCTCATCGTGGAGGAGTGGGCAGTTCGCGAAGCAGCATCAACGGCGACCGACACCGACATCGAGAATCTCGGCAGCACACTGGATGCGATGGAGGTGAAGCCTGAAGTCGATATCCTGCGGTTCAATGCGCTTGATACGGTCTTTCACACCGGGCTCGCCCAGGCCAGCGGCAATCGCCTCATCGCCTACCTCACCGGCGCCCTGCGCGACACCGTCGAACGTCACAGACTTGCCGCAATGCGGGCCCTCGGCCCGTGGCCGTCGGTATCAGCAAGTCTCCAGATGGAGCATCGTCGGATTCTCGACGCGATCATCGCCCGCGACGCCGACGCCGCGGCAGTTGCCCTGCGCGACCATCTGCGTCACACGTACCCGGGGTCCTCTGAGCAGTCGAATCACTGACCGCCAAGGTTCAGCCTTTCGCATTGTGGAATTAGACACTTGCCATTTGAAATTGAGCCTTGCACAGCCGTGATCCAGGTCATACGCTCGTCCTGAGCGTCACTATGGACTGACCATCGCGGTCATAGTTCGGTCTTCACACAAACTCGCGACGGTGACGCCAGGCGACGTCCCGGTGGACAGCTCCCAAGGGACCAGACGTTCGAGGAGACCTTCCATGACAACGAAGTCGCGCAGAGCCCAAGACCAATCGACCATGTCCGCGGTGACCCCGCCACGCAAATGGACCGATTACGCCAAGGGAGTCGGCCCGGGATTGCTGGTGAGCATGGCGTGGATGGGCGCCGGCGACTTAGTCGATTCATCGGTAGCAGGAGCGAATTACGGCTACTCCCTCATGTGGGCACTTGGGCTGGCACTCTTAAGCCGGTTCTTTTTCACCAGCGCCATCGCGAAGTACGGCTTGTGCAACTCCGTTGGCGACGACACCATCATCGACGGATTCGGCGCCGTATGGCGCAAACTGCCCCTGATTATCGGAACGCTCGCACTGATCAGCGGATTCATTTTGCAGACCTACATGGTCGCCATGGTCGGCAACGCCCTTCATCACCTCTTCGGTGGGTTCGGCGGACCCACCTGGGGACCGTTTTTATGGACCATATTCGCCGCCGCGATCGGATGGCTGGTCCTCACGCGACCAAAGGCATACTCCATTCTGGAATTCATCGCCCGGATCAAGGTCTCCATCCTGGTCGTTGTCTTCCTCTACGCCGCCATTAAGGCTCAGCCGAGTCCCGGCGATATTGTCCATGGTCTGGCCTTCTCAGCGCCGCCCGACACCGGGGCCTTCGCCACACTGCTCGTGGCCGCGGCGATCATCGGTGCCGTGGGCGGGTCAGCCGGCAACCTCATGTATCCCGAGTTCATCCGCGACAAAGGATGGAAGGGTCCGGAGTTCCTGCGAATGCAGCGCATCGACTTGTTCAGCGGCGTGGTCGCCGTCGTGGTAGTAAACCTCTCCATCTGGGTAGTCGGAGCAGAGGTGCTGCGCCCCGCGGGAATTAAGATTGCCACCCTTGATGACTTGAGCCAGATGATGAGTCTCGCCCTTGGTCCCGTAGGACCGTGGCTGCTGTGGCTGGGTCTGATGATGACAGCCTTCTGCTCCTTCACCAGCTACGCCCGCGGTTACACCAAGATCTTCTTCAGCGGCGTCCACCACGCGTTTCCCTCGCAACGGAACGCCGACATCCCCACCGACCGTTCCCTGAGCTTCCGCGCCGTGCAACTCGGACTGATGGTGTGCCTTCCGATCCTGTTCGCGTTACCGATCTTTCCCGATGTCGTCGCTATGACGGTCGCCGGAAGCGCCACCGCCGGCATCCTCGCGCCCCTCATCATCGTCGGCACCCTTATCGTGACCAACGATAAACGCCGGATGCTGCCCGGATACACCAACAAATGGTGGGAAAACGTCATCCTGCTGGTCGTGGGCGGCATCGGCCTGTGGGCGGCCTATGGGTTGATTTCCGGACTGTTCTGAACGCCACCGAACCGAATCATGGACGTCAGGCTCGGAATTCGTCATCAAAGAGAGGTAGTCTTGGCCCAGCAATATCTGGACGTACGTACCAGGAAATTCTGCGACTCGGGATTCGCCGACACCGGCATCACCGACGCAGAGGTCATCTATCGGGACAAGATCACGGCAAGTTCGGCTTCCCCATTCAGGACCGTGCGAAAGCGCCGACGAGCGACGAGATCGAATTGCTGGCTCCTGGCGCCATGCCACCGGATAAGCTGGTCGGCATCCGCAAATCAGATACCTGGACGCGGGCCGAGTACACACTCGGTAAGAATCTCGGCGACTTCGTTCGCGGCATGGAATACGAAGTGCGACAACCCCCCTGATTTCCTGGCTTTTCCACGAATGAGAGCGAGGTTGTCTCGAATCTCGACTGGCCCACGACAACGTTGTCGCGGTCGTCCCCCACGGCGGCGGATCCTCAGTGGCTAAAGGTCTCTGCGCTGCGGACGGTCGATCCAGGCGCCATTATCAACCGAGCGTGCTCGTCGACCCGCGTTAACACCGGACAGCTCACTGCCCCGGTCTCGCCGGGTGAACCCGCCAACTATCACCTGACCCGCGAAGCCGCCCATCGCGCACGCCACCGTCGCACCATTTTCGGTCAAACTCCACTCTCCTAGAAGGAAATTCATGAAGATTGCTTTGGGCGACCGTTGCCCAGAAGTGCACGACACGTGTTGGATCGCACCCAACGCTACGGTTATCGGCGATGCACGACTCGGTAAACGCGTGAGTATCTGGTACAACGCCGTCGTTCGAGCTGACATGGCTTCAATCACCATCGGTGATGAAACCAATGTACAAGACGGGTGCGCACTGCACGTCGACCCCGGATACGCACTCACTGTTGGTCGTCGGGTATCTGTAGGACACAACGCCGTTCTACACGGCTGCACAATCGGCGACGACGTTCTGATCGGTATGGGCGCCACCGTCCTCAACGGAGCCAAGATCGGATCGGGAACACTGATCGCGGCGAACACAGTGATTCTCGGCGACACCACTATTGGCCCCGGTTCACTGGTTGCCGGCGTCCCGGGCAAGGTTCGCCGCGCACTGACCGACGAAGAACGTAACGGCATCAAAGACAACGCGGCGATGTATCTACACGCACGTGACCTTCATTCGACAGGCCGTCGAATATGACTTAGTGTCTTGAGCCATTAATTCGCTCGCTCTTGTTAGGGGTGCGTGATGCCATCACCGCGTGCCGCCCAGATCGTTTTGACGGATGCCGAGCGGGCTGAGTTGGAAGGGCGGACCCGTCGGCGGACCAGTGCGGCGGGTTTGGCGTTGCGGGTTCGAATCGTGTTGGCGGCCAGCGATGGTGGCACCAACGTTGAGGTAGCCGATTGGCTCGACGTCAACGCACCGACGCCCAGGCCGAACGCCACGCACACGCGACACCCACGCCGAGCAGCCCACCCAAGTTCAACGCGGCGCAGACGAACGCTTGCAAGCCCTCAACGCCGCCCTGACCGCGGCCAGAGAGGTTTCCGCCAGCTACCGCGCACAACTCGGCGTACCGGGAAACAACCGAAGGTACAGCGGCACCACGGACGCGAAAACGGCAGGCAAGACAACCCGCCGCGGCGATGGCAAGGAATCCTGATGTGACCGGACCGTATGGGCAGCTTCTGGCTGGGCACGTCGACTCGCTTGGTGTACCGAAATACCTTAAACACCAGGCGGATTACGACCCAACCGGGCCATAGCCGCCACGACGAGGCTGTGGAGAATTCCCAGACCTTGCCGTCGGCTGATTCTGGGCCCGAATCGCCTCGCCGAGTGGATCCGTGACGAACCGGATGCGTTCCGGCCCCATCGCGCCGGCGACTGGCCGGCCTCGCCGACGTTCGAACCCGGCTCCGCCGGGCGGGTGAGGGCGCGCGTGTTCTATGGGCCATCGACGTCGTCCCACGCTAACAGTGGGTGCAACGTCTTGACCGGCCCGCGCTGGCCGTGGCAGAACTCGTTTGTCTTGGGCCTCGTCTACCCGAGCGTATGGTCCAGGACATCGACACGGCGCTGGCCATGTTCGGGTGTAAGCTCCCCCTCCGGCATCGATGGGAACAGTCCGTGCATCGTGAGCCACACTCAGTGTTTCCACACCACCCGGCATGACGGGCTCCCCCTGTCAGAGAACCTGGCAGCAACCTGGCCCATCGAGCATCTCGACCATGGTGTAGCGGAGGCCATCGACAATGCCTGACGGTTATTGGGTGATCAGGATCAACCGCGCGACCGGGGAAGCGGCCACCTCGCAACGCATCATGGACAACGACGAGGCGTATCGGCACCGCCTCGATATCGAAACAGCCGAAATCGCTACGGTTGCAGTGCCGTTCAGGGATCAAATGGGGGCGCAAGAGGGCGTGGACTGCTCGCCGTCGGGGCTGGTTGTCCAGAATCACGGACCTGCTGGCGAGTCCTCATTACTGAGTCGAAGCCGGTTTTAGTCGAGATCCGAACTAGGAAGTCGATTGCCCAACAACGGGTTCGGGGCATCAGCGATCATCGGCGGGACCAATGACACCCGGCCCGCTCCGGTGGACTGGTGGATCGATCTTTTAGGTTGACCTCACGGCGCTGGTCGTAGCGCAACGCCCGCCCTGGGATGCCTGCGTCAGAAGGGGTCGATACCGCCGGTGCTGACGAAGATGCCGTGCCCGGTGTTGATATTGGTGAACTTTGTGCCAGCAGAGGATGGTTCGATCGTCCAGCCGAGCGCCCGGTATTTGGTGCCGTAGTTGAGCGTCGTGAAGGACGAGGTGTTGCCCATATTGCCGATCGCCCACTCCCACTGGCCGTTTGCGTAGATGCGAACACCAGTAGCCGGCGAGCCATACACCAGCGGTGTGGCCACTTCCCACTCGACCTCGCAGCCCACGTCGGCGGCCATGATCTGGCACGCCGTCCTGCCGGAACGGGTGATCACACCGGCCGACCCTTGACTGACCGCGACATCGATGACGGTGATCGCGGGTGTGGGCGCCGGCGATGGAAAGGGCGGTGGCGGCGTCTGGGCGGGCCGGGCGATTGTTGTCGGTGTGACGGTCGCCGTTGGAGCGGGACGTGATGAGGTCTTGGTGGCGGGTTGAGGAGTTTCGGGGTTCTTTCCGTCCGATGCTCCGCTCATCACTGCGACGGCGACAGTGGTTGCCACGGCGGCCGCGGCGACGATGACCGCGCCAGCCACGACGCCCAGCAGCGTCTTCGACATGCCCTCGCCATGGCCCGACACCGCTGGCGCGACCGCCGACTCGGCTGGTCCTTGACGTGGGGCTGCGGCCGCTTGGGTTTGCGCGGCGGCCGCGCGCAGCACTGGAGGCACGGTGGCATGCTGTGTCGGGGACTGCGATGACACCCCCTTACCCGGATTTGCGCCTGCCTCGATTGCTGCGGTGACAGCGACCCGCAATGCCTTGGCGAATTCCGTGCAACTTGGATACCGCTCGGCTGGGTCCTTCGCCAGGCCCTGCTGCAGCACCGGATCGACGAATGCGAGGGCGGGATGAGAGTCAGCCAGCCGGCCCGGTGTTGCGTTGAGATGGCGGCTGATCACAATCGTCGGATTGGAATGCTCGAACACTGCGCGCCCCGACAGCAGGTGATAGGCGGTTGCCGCTAAAGCATACTGATCGGCGCGGCCGTCGAGGTCCTCACCCATCAGCTGTTCCGGAGCGCAGTGCGCGGATATGTGGGTCAGTCACCCAGGCTGCCCCTCAGCCCTACCGCAGCGAACTACTGATCTCGCGCCCACTCAAAGAGTCCTTCGACGCCGCCGACGCCGACGACGCCACCCTCATCAACCAGTTGAAAACCCACGGATAGCACCCAGCGACGGACTTCCACACCCACGGCACCGCACTGACCAAAAACAACGTGGTCGCCGTCATCGGCCCGCAAAACGCGGCCACCCCCACCCGCAGCCTGCACCTGTACGGCGAATGCCGCGACTACAGCATCGACCTCTAGATGTGCTTTCCAGGACATTGGTTACGGCGGCCGGGCGGCGTCGGACAGACCCGTGCGGATAGCTTAGAAGGCTGCGATTCCGAGGCGGTGGTTCCCAATGGCGATCGCGAGTTGATGGGCATCGGCCTGCGCGCGCGCCTCGCCAGCCGCCCAGGTGAGACCGTCACGGTTCGACCATTCGTGGAGGATCACGGCGTGACCGTCTCTATCCAGAACAAACTCATAGCCCCCCAAACTCGTGTAATGCGCTGTCGGATAAGCGATTACCGCTGCCGGTGCCGTGAGGTGCAACCACAGGCACCCGTTCGAGCGGTAGGTCCGGTCATCGGGCGAGACCCCTCGGCGGGCCTCCATGACTTTTTGCGCCGCGGGGCTTAGCCCCGGGATTTTTTCAGCGGTCGAGTCTGCGAGAGTCCACTCCGGGGTGGCCGAGACCGTGCGGGCCAGTACCGCCGTTCGGGCGAACGATTTGATGGTCACGCGCTCTCGCTCGGCGGCCCTGCGGACCCCTTCATAGTCGTCATCGGAAAAGTCCAAATTGATCGCGGGCATTCGTTTCCTCTCGAGAATTGATGCGGTACCGAAACAGTACCATCCCGGTACTGAACGAATAGCCGCTCGTCGGTCCCGAAGTGTCCCAGCGGCCGGGATCAAAAGCGGCACAACCACTCCCCCGGGACCCGGCCGCATACTGGCCGACCACCATCTACTGCGCCACTATGCCCTTTCACGCTAGTCACGCTAGCGTGACGGGCCGTACGTGTGTACGCTTTTGCTTGTGGAGACAGTGACCAGCACGGAAGCCAAGAACCAGCTCAACCGGCTACTTGCCGATGTCAAGGCAGGCCAGTCGTTCACCATTACCAGTCATGGCCGTCCTGTGGCGCAGCTTGTGCCCATTGCTGTACCGCCGAGACGCTTCGGTCAAATGCCAAATCTGGTCGTGCCCAGCGACTTTGACGAACCTCTACCCGCGGCGGAACTGTCAGCATGGGAGGGGGGTAACGAGTGAACGTGCTGCTGGACACCCACACACTTCTTTGGCTCGTCAGCGACCCCTCGAAAGTTGATCAGGACACGCTCGCGGTCCTGTCCGACTCTGAGACGTCCCTATGGGTAACTTCGGCATCGGCCTGGGAGATCTCGATCAAGACTCAGCTCGGGACGCTTGCCGGCGAAGGGTTGTTGTCGGCGTGGACTGCCATCATTTCTGACATGAGCGCCACAGAACTCCCGATCGACTCGGCTGACGCAATCTTGGCCGGCCGTCTGCCCTGGCACCATCGCGACCCGTTCGATCGCGTCATCGTCGCTCAGGCGCTACGCCGCAATCTCACCATCGCCACCCGGGACACCAAGATCATCGACGCGACGTTGGCGGGAACCCTCAAAGCGTAGCCCTCAGCACACGGTAGACGACATGAAGGAGGTCTGACACAAATGGCTTCAACGGACGAAAACGACAGTCTACGCCGCCTTTTCGAGGCCGATCAGTATCCGGCCGGGAAAGACCATCCATCCGAGCCGCCCAATGCCCCGGACACCGAGCAGCTCCCCGATCAGGTGATCGCCGACCGATGGGAGAACGCCGCAGCTGCACTGGAAACCGCGCGGAACGCCTGGCTGGCCGTCTCCCCCGACAGTGCCGGCCCCATCACCGAACTCCTGCACTCCGCACGGTGGAACGCCACCGTCTACCGCCACATCGCCACAGGCTTCGCTCGCACCGATGCCTGGCGCCTGGCCGACGCCCAACACCAACGGCCCCAATCCCGCCACATCGTGTACGACCCCAACACCGACACCGACACCGACGAGGACTGAAAAGGCTCGCTGTCAGCTTGGGTGGTGTTTTCCGTAGAACTACTCAAGCGCAGGGATGTGTCCCTGAATACGGTGAGGTTATGGGAGTAACAGTCCGCCGCGAGGTCGCGCGGGTGATCCGCCCCGGCGTGTCTGGAGAGTTCTTCCGTTGGGAAGGATGGGCACGTGGGATCGAAGTCATCGAGGCGGTATCCAGACGAGCTGAAGGTGCGGGCGGTGCAGATGGTGGCCGATCTGCGCAGCGAGACAGTTTCGGAGTGGGAGGCGATGGGCCGGGTTGCTGACCTGCTGGGCGTCGGTACTGCCGAAACGGTGCGCAAATGGGTCCGCCAGGCTGAGATCGACGCCGGCTCTCGGGCGGGGCAGACCAGCGAGGAATCCGAGGTCCTGCGCAAGCTGCGCCGGGAGAATGCCGAACTCAAGCGGGCCGTCGTTATCTTGGGTCGAGTGGGCTTTCCAGCGGCTTGACCTGGGTGTTTGCGTCGTGGACGGTGTCCGCGACGGGGTTCGCGGCGATGCGGTTGGCGCGTAGTTGTCCGTGTAGGACTGCGATCTGGCCGCGTAGGTGACGGTTGTCGTTGTCGAGTTCGCGGATGCGTTCGTGGGCGAGGCTGAGGCGTCGGCGCAGTGAGGCTTCGGAGCTTCGTGCGACTTGGGGGGCTGCGGGTTCGCCTTGTTGGGGTGTGGCGGTCAGTTGGCGGAGTTGGTCGCGGAGTTCGGGTTGGGCATACAGCCAGGAGCGGGAGACGCCGGCGTGGGCGGCGATCTGGGTGACCGTGCGCTGTTGGCCGGTGTCACCGAGGTCTTGGAGGGCTTGGCGGGCGCGTTGAAGGGTGTCGGCGCGGCGGCGTTGGGCCGCGGCGATGAGGTGGTGGCTATTGTCAGGGCGCATCGGATGAGTCCTTCTCGCAGCACGTTTGGCTTCCCGATGCACGGCATCGGCAGTCGGGGTGCTCGGTGTTGAGGGTGTTGATGATGGTGAGCAGGTTGGTTTCGACGGTGCGGTTCATCTCGGCCAGGCGGGTGTGGCCGTCGGATTCAGCCTGGGCGATCAATGCGCGGGTGTTCTCGAGTTGGCGGCGGTGCTGCGGCAGGAATTCGGCGGTCGTGACGAACAGTGGGCAGGTCAAACACGCGTTGGCGTGCGGGCACGATTTCTGCAACGGCAGACCGCAGTAACCGTTGGGCAGCGTCATGATCGCGCGGGCCAAGTTCTGCTTCATCCACTCACCATCGGCGAGGGGGCCGTCGATCGTGGTGTCGATGGGCTCACCGCGGATGTTGATCTTCTGGGCACGTTCCCACTGGGCCCGGACGGTGCTGTCGGCCAGGCGGGCATACACCGCGGTCATGGTGTGGCTGGTGTGGTCCAGCAGCCGTCTGACCACTTCTTGTGGCACGTCATGGTTGATCCACCGGGTCGCGGCGGTGTGCCGGAATTGGTGCGCGGTGACATGGACTGGCTGGCCGAGTTCGTCTGTGACACCACAGTTTTGCAGCCACTGGCCGAGCTGGAGGTGGAATGTCGCGGTCGGGATGGGAAGGTGCCCGTCGGGGTTGGCGCTGCCACGCGGCAACAGCACCGCGGTGGAGGGGAACCGTGTCCGGGTGCGCGTCTGCTGCGCCCGGATCAGGGTGGCCAGTTCGTCGTCGATGGGCACGACCGCGTCGCGGCGCATCTTGTGGTTGCGGTAGCGCAGATAGACCGCGCCCTGCGGGTCGCGGATCAGACAGTCCAACGCCAACCGGGTGGCATCTCCGATGCGCAGTCCGGTGCGGATGAGGATCTCCACGAGCAGCCGGATCCGCGGGTCGTTTATCCGATCAAGGTTGGCCGGGCGTTCCAGCTGGCCCATGACGAACTCGGGAATCGCCCGCGGTGCGGGTGTCTGGTCGCGGCGGGGCTGGTCGCTGGGATACAGCTGCACGTCCGCGGGCAGCGATGCCCACCGGTGCTGGCGCACGGCGTGCAGGAAGCCGGTCACTGCCCCGATGTCGCTGCTGCGGGTCTTGGGGTGCACAATCTCGACGGCCAACCGGGCCAGGTAGGCCTCTAGCGCCGCCCGGTCCAGCGTGCCCGGGCCGCTCGAGGCCGCCAACCCTGGAGTGAACTGCGAGAAGCGCACGATGGCAATGCGGTCCTTGCGCAGCTGGCCAAGCCCGATCCCGCACGACATCCGCCAGCGGCACCACCGCTTGGCCAGATCCCGCAGCCATCGTGGTTGCACCGCAGTGAAATCCAGCCGGGCGCCGCCGTGGCCGGCGATTCCGAGGCGGCGCAATAGCCACACGTCACGTTGGTATTCGCTGTCCCAGCCTGTCCCGTCACGCAGGTCGAGCAGGCATTCGATGGCGTAGCCGAGGAACGCCCGCGGCGTGTTCACCGCCGCAGCAGCGGGTAGCCCGGCCAGCCATTCGGTCAGCGGACGCTCCAACAGCGACTCGGCACCGCTGGCGGCCAGATGATCCAGCAGTGGCTTGATGGAACGCGGCGTGGTGCGGGTCCGGTTGGCATCGACGCGGCATTGCAGTCCGTAGCCGATCTCCAGCCGCAGCGCCGGCCGTAGCGCCCGCAAGTCGAAACGGTCCTCGCCGTAGCTGGCGCAGTACGCGATGAACTCGGCGGTGGGCGGCCGGCTTCGTTGGCGCCACCGAACGTGGTGCGACCGGCACCAGCCCCCGTCCAGTTCCGCCCACAACACACACCCCGGCAGCGCACACACCGGCGTCGGTGCCTCGGCGAGCACCGGGCGCCACTGATCCAGTGGTGGCCGCCCGCACTTGTCCCACAGTTGGGAATGCTTGTAGCACAACTGATATCGATGCTGACCGAATCCACACTCAGCCACCAGGCAAGGTTGAAGCGGTCGATGACCCATCACCGCGGGATCCGCGGTCTCCGCCCACTCGCGCCGGTCCGGGCGACCGGCCTGTTTCCAGCGGGCCAGGTGCGCCAGACACAGCCCGGCGTAGCGTGCTGGAGTGCACACACTCGGGCACCGCACACGCGGGCGACCCGAGGATGGGATCGCCCACTGGGGGCACCAACACCGCGACCCGGAACTCCGGACGCACCACCGTATCCAGGCGATCGGCCAGCGTCGACCCGGGTGAGCCGGCCAGCGCTTCGACGCTCACCGCGGTTCGTCCTGATCCGCCAGCCACCCCGCGGCCACCAACGCACGGCGAGCGTCTTCGACCTTCAAATGCGCATACGTGTCGCCGGTCGTGGCGATCGAGGAGTGACCCAGCAGGTGAGCCACCGCCTCCACCGCCACTCCGCGACGCAGCAACTCCGTGGCATACGAGTGCCGAAAAATATGTGGCCCGAAGGTGATTGCGGTCCGTTCCCGCAACCGGCAGACCAGATCATAGACACTGGAATACGTCATCGGATGCCCGATCGGTCCCGACCACAAGTTCACGAACACGTAGTCACTGTCCAGATCGCCATACTCGGTGTGCAGATAATCGGCATACAGCCGGATCACCCCGGCCCCCACCGGCACCCGCCGACCACTGACCCCCTTGGCCCGCGCTCCGTTGGCGTTGCGCCGCGGCACCACTGACACCAACCGGGCGGCGGCGTCGATATCGCTGTGCCGCAACCCCAACGCCTCACCAATCCGTAACCCCGACGCAGCCAGCACAGAGAACAGGAACTGGTCTCGCAGCCGATCGCAGGCCGCCACGATCGCCGCGATCTGCTCGGCATCCAATGTCTCGGGGATGCGCTGCTCGGCTCGTAGCCGGATCCGCCGGCTGCGTTCCGGTCGAGCTCCCAAGTGCGCCAACAGCGGACGCCACGATCCACCACGCGTCCCGCGCCGCTGCCAGGTCGTCAGCAGATCACCCAAATCCACGCCGTGACGTTGATGAAACTCGTAGAACGCCGAGATCGCCGACAGCTTCCGGTTCACCGTCGCCTCCGTGCAGACGCTGTCCACCGTCGGCAGCGCCGCGACGTTACCCAGCCGTGCGCCGCCTGGCAGTCGCAGCCACGCCACGAACCGGCCCACGTCCTCCAGCCGCACCTGCGACCACAGCAGGCCACGCTGGTCGAGGAACTCGAACCAGTCCCGCATGTCATGCGCATACGCCTTGACCGTGTTCGGTGACCGCTCCACTGCATGCAGATGCGACAAGAACGCCTCGGCCGGCTCGACCACCACGAAATCGCGATCGACCAGTGTCCACGACTGACGATCGCCAAACGGCATCACCACCGGCTGCACCCGCAGCCCAGGGCACGTCATAGACACCGAAGATAACCAGTCCACGACGCATTTCCCGGCACCTCAACCAGCGTGTCGTCTACATCGTGGACGGTCTGCTCAGGCCCTCAGATAACCAACGCGATCTTGAAGGCGGCCTCGGTTTTCTTCGCCGCCGAGCTCGACCGGCCCTCTCAGTAGTCGTGGAGTTCATCAGCGCCCACCAGCACATGCGGGTGGGCGTTGATGGTCTCAAGTGGGGTGTCGAGTCGATGTGCGCTGTGCTTTCCGAGTACGGCGTCACGATCGCCCCGTCGACGTATTACGCCCACCGCGCCCGTCAGGGCCCCTCGAAAGCCGACTGGGCCGATGCGCAGGTGATCGATGCGATCTGGCAGCTTCGCCAATCGCAGAGTCTGTACCGAGTCCTGGGCGCTCGTAAGACATGGATTGTATTGCGCACCAATGGTATCGACGTATCGCGCTGTGTCGTGGAACGGGTCATGCGGGAGATGGGTTGGCGGGGTGCGTGCAAGCGCCGGCGGGTGCGCACCACCGTCGCCGATCCGGCAGCGACGCGAGCCCCGGATCGGGTCCGGCGTAATTTCGTCGCCGGTGCGCCTGACCGATTGTGGGTGGCCGATTTCACCTACTGCCGGACTCGTGCCGGCTGGGCCTACACGGCGTTCGTCACCGATGTCTATGCCCGCAAGATCGTGGGTTGGAAGGTGGCTACCGAGATGACCCAGAAGCTGGTGACCGATGCGATCGACCACGCTATCGACACCAGAAAGCGTTCGGGTGCAGCATCTTTGGATTCACTTATCCACCACAGCGACGCGGGCTCGCAATACACCGCGGTCGCGTTCACCGAACGTCTGGCCGCTGAGGGGATCCTGCCTTCAGTCGGATCCGTCGGGGATAGTTTCGATAATGCTCTGGCCGAATCGGTGAACAGCAGCTACAAGACCGAACTCATCGACCGCCAGCCGCTCTATCCCGGTGCCACCGAACTGGCGCTGGGGACCGCCGAATGGGTGGCCTTCTACAACCGTCAGCGACCCAACGGCTACTGCCAGGACCTGACCCCCGATCGGGCCGAAGCGCTCTACTACCATCGCCAACGGCACCCTCATGCCGAGGAGGCACTCAGATAAGAGAACCTCCCGACATGCCGGGGCGGATCAGGGAGCTGCAGCGCAGGCCTGGGACCCGGTCTGGGAAGAGGTGTTGCGGTGGACGCTCGTAAGGTACTGCTCGGCTGGCTGTTGTACGTTGCAGGCACGACCGCTGTCTATGCGCTTGTTCTCAACGGCAGGTTCGGACACGGCGGCGAACTTCCCATGTGGCTGATCGCGGCGGTGACCGCGATGGCACTTGCCGCGATCACACTCGTGCTGCGCTGGGCGCGCGCAGCCAGAACCCGGCGGCTATCCCGCAACCAGCTCCGTGATGCGGCGGGCTTCTTCTGGATGATCGTCCTTACCGGAGCCCTGGGCGACATGCTGGCGGTAACAGCGGAGATCGCGTTCGGTGCGGCCGCGGTCTGGCTGATGATCCCCGATCGCCACCATCACCTACACCGTGTGCGTGGTCTGGCTGCACCGCCGCTACTTCAACGCCGAAAAGGTGCGCGAGAATTAGCGTGAAACGAGGACGTCCTGTCGATATAGGGTTGCCGAAGTGAGTCCTGGCGATGCCTCCGGGCGTGGAATCGATGATGTCGGAGGGATAGTGACGTGGCGGTATCTGGTTCCGAGGATGGGAAGGTTGCGTTGGTGGCGCGGCGTCGGTGGCTGTGGCTCGGCCTGGCCGTGCTGCTCATCGCTGGGGCGGGGGGTGGGTTTTCTCGCGTTTCGTCCTGACGTGGAGCCCAAGTCGGATTGTCAGGTGGTGCGGGAACTGATCGCCTATAACAAGTCTCAAACGGAGAAGTTCAACGAGAACCTCCTCGACCCGGAATATCAGTCCACCGTAGCCGGGTACCAGCCGTGGGCGGATCGTCTGCACGAGTTCGCCTCCCAGCTCGACGATCCCGCACTGAAGGAACGTGTTGACCGGTTCGCCGAGGGTGCCGATCGCATGGTCGATCTCGTTCGACAAGGCGAGAGCGGGCAGTTGACGCCGCAGGACCCGCTGGCGCCGCTGCCGACCGAGCCCTACCGCGAGGTGGCCGAGCCCATGTACGCCGAGCTGCAGGCGCTCGACACTGCCTGCCCGGCGGATGACGCTGCCTGAAAAAGAGTGCACGAGGTGGTGGTGATAGTGCCGCATACTGAGCTGTATGGCGTTGATCGAGGCCTGTGCCAGTGTCGAGGCGGTCATCGAACGAGCCCGCTCGCTTTATGTGGATACACACTCCGGCGACGCGCAGGTGGCGGCGGATGAAGCCGCGCGATTGGATCAGATCGCCGCAACGACAAAGGCGATCACCGATCTCGCCGCGACTGGTGCGCCCGGAGGTGCATTTCAACGGGTTGTTTTGGCAGGGCTGATGATTCAAATCAAACGGGTTCAGCAGGTGGTGCGATCATCCGCTCAGCTCCCCTCTCGGCCGGCAGATGTGGACCGATCGCATGAGTGATGTGGCCCTGCTTGTCGTTTCGGTGGCCGTCGGGTCTCTGATCGCCGCGGCCGCGGTCTACGACTATCGGCGCCGCATAGCCACAGCGCGCAGGGTATCGGTCCGATCCCATCTGATCAGTGCCGTCATGATGGTGCTGCTGTCGGCAGTCGTGGGTGTGTGGGCGATCATCGACGACAACCGCGTATTCACCATCCCGTGCAGCGTCATCGTTGGCCTCGTCGGAGTGGCGCTGCTGGTCAGGCTCACACGAGACCGCATCAGATCGAAGTGACGCGGGAAGCAAGGGTGACCAGGATGGCGGCCGCCGCAGCGCTCACCGCGGCGATCACCGCAACACTATTGGTGTCCGGCTGTGGCGTCCTCAACAAGCTCGGCTTCGGCGGCCGGCCGGATCCGATCACCCCAGAACAGTCCAAAGCCCAAGTGCTCGACGCCGCACGCGACATCGTCAACACCACTCAGCTCGACATCGTCAAAGCCGTGTTCTGGCGATCCTCATGCAACGACCAAGGCGACCCGCCCTACCGCAGCGAACTACTGATCTCGCGCCCGCTCAAAGAGTCCTTCGACGCCGCCGACGCCGACGACGCCACTCTCATCGACCAGTTGAAAACCCACGGATGGCACCCCGCGACGGACTTCCACACCCACGGCACCGCACTGACCAAAAACAACGTGGTCGCCGTCATCGGCCCGCAAAACGCGGCCACCCCCACCCGCAGCCTGCACCTGTACGGCGAATGCCGCGACTACAGCAGCGAAAAACACACAGACAGCATGGAAGACATCGACTTTTCTAGAGGCCCTGGACGATGACGGATAAGGGCCAGCTCGCGAGACGACCCAGGGGCATGTGTTATCGCTATCGCGATCGACCGTGCTGGTCGCGTTCGTCTGGCGCGTTGGGGCGCAGAGAGGGTGGGGGGCTTGCGGGTCGCATGTTGGTCGGCCAGCTGGGGTCGATGAGGGGGTCGGCGCGGCCGGAACGGATCCGTCGGAAGTAGAAGAGCGACCCGGCAACAAAGAGCGCCATCAGGGCCAGGCCGCCGATCGCGGCCACGATTTCTGTCATGTGTTCCTCGGGCAGGTGGCAAGGAGGCTAGAGATGGTTTGAAGTTGTTGCGGTGGCGTTTTCGAGATCTGCTCCCGTGAGATTAGCTCCAGTTAGATCCGCGCCCTCGAAGTGAGGCGCCTCGGACACGCTCACCGCCGCGATCACCGACCGGTTGCGCACCCTGAACCTGAACGACGCTCCGGGTCACCGTCACGCCGCACTACGCTGGAAACTACACTGTTATCCGGTGTATCCTATACACCATGAGTAAGCGTGTGAGCCTGATCCTTGGCGACTCCGACGAGGCGGCGATAGCCCCCTACCTCAGTCACGGCTCGCCCGCCTTCGAGGTCTTGCGGCAATGGGCCAGCCAGCACGACGTCGCAGACGACATCAAGTCCGAGGCCGCGGCGTTGCGCGCACTGCTTCAGGCGGGGGCCGAAGCGCTACAGGAGCATGTCCTCGATGTCGGCTACGCCCAGCTGGCCACAGAGTTCAACAGCGATTCGGCCAATGCTGAACGACGCACTGCCCGCAACCGCCACGAGCGTCGTCGCGCCGAGGAGCGTCAATGACGCGTGCATTGCGCAGCCAGGCCTACCGGGTCGACCTCGGGCACGGCGCCAAGCCGTGGGTCATCCTCAGCAACAACTCAAGGAACAGGAACCTCGATACCGTTCTGGCCGCACGCATTACGACAACCAGTAAGCACGCGCACGTCCCCACGGTCGTGCCGTTGACCGCGGCCGATCCGTTGGTGGGATACGTCCTGGTCGATGACATCGTGCAGCTCTACCACGACGAACTCACCGAATCGCTAGGCACCTTGTCGCCGTCGACTATGGCCGAGATCAGCAAGGCACTTCGGATCGCACTTCCATGAGGACCGAATGCACACCAAAACATATTGCAAGGCACACAACTACGGAGGCAGTAACGGCTGATGGCTGGCGTAATCTCCACACCGAATATGGCGTTCTATTTCCCGGACGAAACCGTTAAGACGCTCAACGATCGCTGGGACGATTGGGTCGCACGAGGGGCAACCGTTGTCACGAAGAAGGACCAATCCGAAGACACACCCGGAGTCTTGTTTGAGCTTCTGCGCACCGACATCCGCTTCACGCCGGCCCTGACCGCCGAAGTGGCAATCGCTGAGCCGCGTCTGCACCGTGAGCAGACCGCCGCGTCGGGGACTCTGATGTTCTACCCGTGCCTATCGTGGCAGTGGCCGATGGTCCTGGGCGCCCGCTTCAGACAGGAACCTGACGTCTTGTGGGCAATCCCCCGCGAATTGACCGTAGCTGACTTCGAATTGGTCTGAGCAACGAAATGCAGCCACTCGATGAGCTTGTCGATCCGCAATGGTGGCGCTGCGAGCCGCCGGCGTCCCGCCCAGGCCAACAGCGAACATTCACCAGTGCACACGGGCCGGTCACCCCGGCTTGGAAGCTGGCCTCGACACGAGGCGTCGGCATCGGCTCACTGCGAGCCCACGCCGTCGCTGTCAACGCAGCTGGCGGTGACACGCTGGTGCTCGTGTTCAGAGCCGCCGATGCGTCACTGGAAGCGGTCCGCGTACACGCCGAGGAAGCCGAACCTGCTCGGCTGCACAAACTGCTCGGCCGCGCGGTTCGAAACCCCGCCGCAGCGCTCGCCGCGGCCTTGGACTGCCGACAAGAAGACGTCGGCGCCCTACTTCGCGGCCGCGCAGATGACGAGCTGGCTGCCGTGCTCGACGCCAACGGGCGCCGGCCGCGCATGCAAGAAGCGCCAACGCGGGCCGGTGCGATGTGAACACCGCACCGGCGCACGAGGACCCCAACACCGCCCCGTTGCCAGCCCTAAGTCAGTTCTTCACCTGGGCGCCTGGGGAACAGCCCGCGCCCTACGATCCGCCGCGACCTTCGACCGAAACACCGCCGCAACCCAAAGGCCCTTCCTCGCCCACCGTGATCGACGTCGTACCCCGACCCCGTGCCGCGAACCAGTCAGGACACCGCCGGCGTTGGCTGGTCGCCGCCGGTGCGGTTGCTGCCGTCGCCGCGGCCGTCGTGGTCTTCTGGCCCGAGCGCAGCACCACCGACCAGCCCGCACTCTTAGACGACCAGGCCTCCCCCTTCCCGACTGTCGCGGTGCCTGCTCAGCTCGATCCCCGGCTTGCGTCGTTAATCCCAACCGGCTACCCACCCGGGACGTGCACGCCGGTTCCCACTGACAATCACAGCGCCGCTGACTGTGGTCCGAACATCGACGCGCCGAACACCTCCTCGCGATTCACCCTCTACCAGGACGCCCATGCCCTAGCCGCCGCACTCGACGAGTTCATCAGTGGCACAACAGTTCTCGTCTGCCCCGGCAACTACCAGTCCCCCGGCCCGTGGCGCCGTAGCGCAGCACTCGACGTGCCTGTCGGCACTCTGGTGTGTGGCACCACCTCACAGGGACATCCCCGGATCGGCTGGACCATCGACAGCGAGCGACTGCTTGCCAGCATTGAATCCAGTGAAGGCGGCCCCACGCTCCCCCAGCTCTACGACTGGTGGTCCAAGCACTCCTGATCGCGGTCATCGCTTCTGAGCGCTGCGAGCAGACTCCGGATCACCAGCGGGTGGGCAGCGCTTGGACCTGCTGCTCCAGCACAGTCTGGCTGGTTGTGGCCACGTCAGCGTCGTCAACGAGTGCGCACCCCAGATACCCCACCCGCTCGGGGTCCATCTCCCCCGATACCCTCACAGTAGGGTCTAGCACCGCCGCCACATGCACTGGAAAGTCCACAATCCCTGACTGCAGGACCCGATTGCCCGCGGCCGGGGTGAGCACCACCGCCGAGACGGTGACCGAACCGCGGTCCTCGCTGAGCAGATCAGGATGGATGTGATCGCGCTCGACGCCCTCGCTTAGCGCGCACACCACGGCCGGCTGAACCTCGCAGAACCAGTACCGGCCCGGCACCGTCGAACGCAGCCGTCCGGTCACCCGCAGCTGCAGGGGCAGGTGCGCGGCGAAGTCCGTCACCGGGAATCCCCGCACACTGTGCAATACGAGACGGGCCATACCCAGACGCTAACACCAGCGCGCTCAATGTGTTCACGAATTGTGCTCGAATTGCGTAACAATGAACTATTCTGACTCGTATGGACAGTCAGGAGCGATCGTCACACCGTGCGCATTCACGCACCACCACACCACGGACTGCTGTACTCAGCTCGCCCCGCCGCCTGCGCATTTTCGCCGGACTCGTCGGCACCGCCTTACTGGCGGGATGCCAGATGCCCTCCGTCGCGGGGCAGTCGCCAACCGACGGCACCGACTACCCCACCCAGCCGCCCACAGACGCGCTCACCGGGCCCGTGCCGGTGTCTCGCGTGGTCGACGGCGACACGCTGTGGGTCACAACCGGCGACGGTGACACAAAGATCAGGTTGATCGGCGTGGACACCCCTGAACTGCTCGACCCCCGCTCTCCGGTCGAGTGTTTCGCCCAGGAGGCCTCCGACTTCACCAAGCGCGCCCTCACCGGACAGTCGGTGTACCTCGAGGACGACCCCAGCCAAGACAGCACCGACCGCTACGGCCGCCGCCTGGCCTACGTCTGGACCCTCGACGGCCGCCTGATCAACCTCGACCTCATTGTCGAGGGATACGCCAACGAGTACACCTACTCCACGCCTTACCGCTACCAGCACAGTTTCCAGAACGCCGAAGCCGCCGCAGCGAAGCAGGAACGAGGACTGTGGTCACCAACAACGTGCAACGGCGACACCACCGGCGACTCGTGATGTCGGTGAGCGCACGCAGCGATGACACAACTGCTCGCCGCCGACTGCTGGCCGGAACCAAACATCTCAACCGCAGCCCTCGTGTCGCTGGAGGCGGCGGATGAGGTGGTGTCTTGAGCGAGGTTGATGTGGCGGTGGCTGGTTTGGAACGGCTGCGCGAAGACCTTGAGTGGCGGGTGTCTGAGGCTGGCGGTCCGACGGTTGCGGGTGTGTCGTGGGCGCACGCGATCGTGCCGGAGGGCACCGTGTCGACGCCGGATCATGTGCTGTTGTTTTGTGATGGCCGATTTGTGGGGACGGCGACCGCGGAGCCGCGCCCGTACACGCGGGTTGTCGCCGCTTCCGGCGACACGGTGACAGTGGAGTATCGGTGGATCGTCGGAGATGAGCCGCTGGCGGCGCCGGCCGGATCAGGGAAGGTGCGC
This sequence comes from Mycobacterium dioxanotrophicus, assembly GCF_002157835.1. NCBI lineage: Bacteria > Bacillati > Actinomycetota > Actinomycetes > Mycobacteriales > Mycobacteriaceae > Mycobacterium > Mycobacterium dioxanotrophicus. The sequence goes on from NZ_CP020810.1 coordinate 24,182, forward strand.
TACCAGGTCACCGCTGATGGTGTGACACCGCTCAATCCGCCTCCCTGGTCGGAGACTGAACTGTCGTGATTGAGATCCAGAATCTGCATTTTGGTCTGCTCCGCGCGGAGTTGCTGTCGAAGAATTTGGAGCGGGCCCGCAGAACCTCGGCGCCATCGCCAAAGGCGGCACAACGGTAGGCGATAGCCTCCCGCTTCGGGTATGATGGACACAGTTGAACACCCGATGCCACCAGCGCCAACGCCTGGCTTTTCATTGCGCGCCGACTCCGAGGGGAGCACCTACAATGAGCACCATGACCACCGCGCCCAAGCGCCCGCCCACCCATGACGAGGCCGTGTCCATCGCCGTGGCAGCAACCGGCCTGGCCGAACACGAAGTCTCGCCCGGCGCGCGTGACCTCCTCGACCGAATCGGCCGCGGCGAACTGACCTACGACGAGGCCGTCGCCGAGGTCATCGCGGAGTTCGGTCAGCCCGCCGAATAGCACCTTGGCGTCCTACAACCAGTGGGAGGACTACTTCTGGCCCGATGCGCCAGGGGTTCTGAGGAATCGCCTCAACATCAAAGACAGTTGGAAACTGCGCGAGGCGGAAACGCGAATCAGCCTGGTCCGCATGGCCGAGATCATCACCGAGGACAACCAGCCCGACGTGATCGACCTCGACTACTACTGCGGGGTGCACCGCAAGATTTTCGGTGACGTCTACGATTGGGCGGGCACACCCCGCATCGTGCCGAAGTTCGGTATGACCAAGCAGTGGCGCGACGTCGTCAACTTCGCTCCCGACGACCGCGCCGCACCGTGGGTCAAGTACCACTATCGCCCGGGCCCGGAGGTCGCCAACCGCGCCGCCTCCCAGTTCACCATGCTCGACTTCGAATTGCGTGACCCGCGAAAACAGGCCCCGCACACCTTCATCCCCCTCATAGCCACCTCCTGGGGCGGGCTCGACAACATCCACCCGTTCCGTGAAGGCAACACCCGAAGCCAGACCATCCTGTTCCACCAGGTCTGCCGCAAATACGGCTACGAGCTTGACGGCCAGGAGCTGTTCAATCGCCGAGAGGAGTTCATCGGCGCCCGCTTCCACGGACACGCCACCGCAGAGTACGGGCGGCTCATCGCGCTGCTGCTTGACACCGTGCGCGAGCGCGAGTCCGAACAGCTCAGTGAGCGTGAACTACGGTGGGTCGACTCGCTGCGCGACGCCTCCCAGCGCCGTGCAGGCCCCGGAGGACTGCACCTCTGACCGGCCAAGCTTACCCGTGGCGGCCATCGAGCGCCGTGGACTCACAGCGGTCGGTCGGGCGAGGCAGGTAGTAGGTCGCCCCACACTGGTTGCACTGGGCGGTGCGGTGCAGAATCCCGCATCGACAGTGGCTCACCCCGATCGTGACGCGATACGGACCTAGCTCGTGCCCGTTGGCGCACACCGCCGGATACGGCGGCTCCGACCAGCTCCCATCACCGTTGCGGCGCAACGGAACACCGCCGGCCACCATCACCTCGGCGCTCATATCACCCGCGCCGGCACCCGATGCCGCACTGTCGCCCACCTCCCGCACCCTCCCACAATCATTGGGTGGATTTAGCCACCCGCACTGGGGTAGGCTCAACACAACAGGTCTACCTCATCGACCCGAAGGAACCCACCCATGCCCGCCACCGCGACCGGCGCCAAGTCCAGCTCCGACCCCGACACCTCGGTGGCCCAACGCGTCCTGCCCATCGTCGGGGCCAACATCGTGGCCCGCCGCGAAAAACTGGGCATGTCGCAGCGGGCACTGGCCGAGAAGGCCGGTGCCGACCGGGTGTTTCTGCGCCACGTCGAGCAGGGCAACCGCGCGGCCACCCTCGTCTTCCTCGCCAAACTCGCCGACGCCCTCGACACCACCATCGAAAAGCTCACCCGCGGCGTCTGACAGCGATGTCGGAGCCTGGTGGTAAAGATCGACCATGGACAGCAGCACACCCACCCGCCGGCACCAAGTGCCGCACACCCCGGTGCGCTACGTCCACCGGATAGAAGGAGCGGTGCCGCCATGAACCCGTTCGACTACAACCCACCCGATTCCCGGCAGGCCGCCCCCGCCAGCGACGAGGTGTACGTCGCCGCGGTCAAGCCGCACGCCGCCGTCTCCCCGTCCGACCGGCAGCCCTTGGCCCGAGTCCGCTACACCAACGGCAAGACCTTCGTCGGGCACCACCTGCTGCGCCACATCGACCTGCACCGCGAGACCGGCCGGCCCGTGGACTACTGGCTGGCGATCGACCGGCTTGCACGCCAGGTTGTCAGCCAGATCGACACCCTGGTCAGCCAGCGCACCATCCGCCAGGTCGTCTGCTTCAGCGAGCTGCGCTACCAGATCGACGCCGACACCGGGTGGTCACCCGAGGTCGACGCCCTCCCCACCGAGGACTGGGCCGCGGTGCAGTGGCGCGTCACCGACATCCTGCGAACCGGTTAGCTGCCCGGGCCGGGATCTTCGCCCGCTCAACGCCGGCACACCTTTTCCCACCTTGTCCGCACATCCGCGCCGACAGCGCCGTCCAGCCGCCCGCAGGCAATCCCGTCGGTGGTGTGAGGGACGGTCTGCACCCAGGCCCGCCGCGCCCGGCGCCGCATGACACGCCGCTTTGCGGGCCGTGCCCCGATCCTCACACGTGCGCATGGACGAGACCAGCTGCCGAAAGGCGGTGCGCCGCTGAGGCAGGCCCCGCCCTTCGGCGCGGCGTGGGTCAATCAGAACAGGGATTCGCTGTTGGCCTGCGCCCAGAGGGTCTCGAACGACGGGCGCTGCTTGTCGTCGACCACCGCCGGAGCGACGACGAAGAAGTGCTCACAGTTCGCCGCCGCGGCAAGCCGATGCCGCACGATACGGTCAGCGCCGACGTCGCGACGTCCAGGCAGTTCGGCCAGGTGGGCATTCATGTCGGCTTGTGACCCGCACGCCAGGCGGCGCACCGACCGCGCCGTGACGCCCTTACGGCCCTCGCGGCCAGCCGGGGTGACCCGGCGCACCTCGTAGACTGCGAACTCGGTCTCATCCATCAACCGCTGGAAGGCCACCTCAACCTCGACCAGCCCGGCCTCGGAAATCATCTGGGCCACACTGCCTCCCGCGATAAGGGTCTGGCGTTCGTTGAGTCGACGCGACACCGCCTCCATGAACATCGCCTTCGCGCCGGCCAGCGGCTCCTCGCGGTAGCGCTGCACCATGTTGGCCCGGCCCGCCGCCGTCGACATGGCATAGACGCAGAACGTGCAGCAACTCTTGGACCAGGACGTGCCCAGCTTGGCCCGCACATACTCAGCACAGGCCTGACGATCCATCCCCAGCTCAATCAACGGATACCACCCTGTACGCCGCGCGTTGTTGTACAGCCGGTCCTTGTCGGCCCGGCGCTGCTCACCGGCCTCGAAACCGATGACGTGCCGGTAGGCCTGGCCGCCGGTGACCCTGCTGATCACCGGATCGAGCGCCCATCCCTTGGCGTGAACCGAGCACTTGCGGGCTCCGCCGAGCTGGGGAACCGTTCCAGCAGTGATCATTTCGGTCGACAGACGGTAGGCACCGTCGATGTGCAGCCGCTGCGGACAGGTCGAATCGTCCAGGATCACCACACCGTCCCCACTGGTCGTGGTGGTCCGCTCCGACCGCGCACATTGGATGTAACGAATCCCAAGGCGGCGAAAGATCGGCAAGATGTGTGGCGTTATCAGGGGTTAAATTCTCAAATGTGGTCATAAAGGTGTGTTGAACTGCTATTTAACCTGCGCACACATGTAACCTATTAGGTCATGGGCAGCCAAAATTTCGCCGACTGCCGGCGGCGTGGCGCGACGTGGAGTGTGGGAAACCGGGGTAAATGTTTACCCCATGGAGCTACACGACGATCCTCAGCGGCTCGTGGAGGAACTCGTTCGCCAGCACGCGCAGGTTTTGGGCGAGGCGCACGGCGATCTGGCTGCGCGACATCCGGAAGTCCCGGATCGTTTTATCGATCAGGGCAGCCATGTCCGACCGATCACGGTGTCGTGCTCGGTTTTGGAAACGTTTCTGATGTCGCGGTTGCGGCGGCAGACTCCCAACTCGACTCTAAAAGTCAAGGCGGGCAACGGGATGGGGGTTCTTCTTGTCGACGAGAAGGGCTCACGGATTTATGTGCGCAAGCATCCGCGAAACCGGCGGACTGGTCAGCTGATCGACACTGTGCCGTTTGTGCCGGGTGGGGAGCAGTACAGCCTCGAGGAGGTGTTGGGTCACCCGATCGGCGGGCAGGAGGGTATCGCCGAACCCCAGGCGTATCGGGAATATCTGTTGTGGTGGCCGGACGGTCGCGGGTTTTTCGGTGGTGCGGTGCTGGCGGCGGGGCTGCTGCTCGACAATGTGGAGGTTTTGTACGGCCGGACGCCGTTGCCCCCGCCGATCATGGAGGACCGCTCGTTCAACGTTGGTCTCGGCGAGGTCGGTCGGGATGGGTCGTTGGGGACTCGGCGCCGCGACGACGACTTCGTCGACGTCGACGAGGACGCCGCCCGCGAGCAGGACGAGGAGGGCGGTCCGCCGAAATCGTCGTAGCCGTCGTGCACAGTGTTGGGTGCATGTGGGTTTCCCAACCCGGTGACGTTGAATTGAGCGCACGATGATTGAGGTTTTTGGTGCACGGGTCCGGCAGGCCCGGTTGTTGAGGCGGATGACGGCGCGGTCGGTGGTGGCGGCCACAGGCTGGAGTACGTCGCGACAGTCCCAGATTGAGAAGTCGCCGACGGTGCGGCTCAACGACGGCGATGTTGCGCGGATGGCGGGGTTGTTCCGGTTTCCTGCAGCGTTTTTCAGCTCGGAGCCGCAGACACGGATCAGCGCGAACGAGTTGTTGTTTCGGGCGCCGAAGTCGATGACGGTGGGTGAGCAGGAGTTTTTGGCGACGTTCGCGTCGTTGGCTGGCGATTTCCTCGGTGAGCTCGACGGCCGATCGAAGCTGCCTCCGGTGAAGGTTCCGACGGTCAGTCCGGATGAGTTGGCGCACAGTTCGATTCCGGTGGCCGCAGCGCGTCTGCGTGAGGCGATGGGCCTGGAACCCGATGAGCCGCTTGATGATTTGATGTATGAGGCCGAGCGGCTGGGCGCTCCGGTGATTGTCCGGCGCCGGGTCGCCGGTGATTGGGAAAGCGAGTTCGCCGCGACCGGTGGGCGCTCTCGTGATGAGCGGCATTTGGGGTATTCCAGTTGGGTGGGCCGGTTGCGGGACCGCCCATTGTTGGTGCTACGGGATAGCGACTCGTGGGAGCGGACCCGGTTCACGGTCGCCCATGAGCTCGGTCATTTGGTGTTGCACAGTCACGCCTATTGCTCGGTCAGTGCCGCCGATGAGTTGGAGGCCAACCGGTTCGCGACCGAGTTGTTGGCCCCGGCAGGGGTTATCGCCGGTGAGTTGCCGCGGGTGTTGTCGCTGTTGAATCTGCGTCCGCTCAAAGACAAGTGGGGCCTGTCGTTGGGGTCGTTGATCATGCATCTGCGGGATTCGGGGCTGATCGCGCCGGACCGGGCGAAAATGTTGACCACCCAGCTGCATTCACGGATCAACCCGGCCACCGGGCATACGTGGGGTATGACGGAACCGGGGTGGGCTGACCGCGTCCCGGAGCGGCCGCGGCTGCTGCGCAAGTGGGTGGAGCGCTGTTACGGCGGCGCGTCGGTGCGGATGCTGAGCGCCCGGGAATCGATGATCTATCCCGCTGATGTGCTGGATTGGTTTTTGGCCACGCAGCGACCGGCGCCGGCGGCCGAGCATAGGCCGGTCGCGGCCAGTGTCGGCCATGGCCGCACCCCGGCCCCACCCGCTGCCGGTGGCTCCCAGGTGATCCGGTTGGACGATTTCCGCAACGGCAGGCCATCGTGAATATGGTGGGGTGCTACTGACGGTGGCACAGGTGCAGCGGGTGCGTTTTGTGGACCGACCACCCACCTACACGGTGGTCGGCGCCGACAAATTGCCCGTGGCCCCGGCGCGCGAGTACCTGACGTTTCTGCGTAACCAAGGGAGCTCGCCGAACACGTTGCGCGCCTATGCCTATGGGCTGGCGGCGTGGTGGACGGTGCTGGAAGGTACCGGTACGGCGTGGGATGATTTCCCCACCAGTCTGTTCGGCCAGTTCCTGGCCTATCTGCGTACCGGGGATCTGCCCGGGGTGGCCCGTATCGGTGAACCAAAGCAGAGATTGGCCGAGTCGTCGCTGCTGCCGCGCAGCGCGGCGGTGTTGTCGATGTACCGGTATTTCGCCGATGCCCATGACCTGGTGCGCCCCTACCGGCGGTTGTACGCCAGTCATGCTCGGACGTCCCGGCGGGGCCGCTATGCACCGTTTCTGGCCGGAGTCGGCCCGAGACGCGAACACGATGGGCCGATTCACCGGCTGCGCGGGCTGCAGCGCGCTGAAACACCGGTGCTGCTGCCCGTGCAGGTCAACGCGATCTTGGATGCGTGCAGTGTCCAGACAGTCTCGGGTGAATGGTCGGGCGGCGGGGCGGGGCTGCGTGATCGGTTGTTTTTCGCGGTGCTGGCCGAAACCGGCATGCGCATCGGTGAAGCGTTGTCGTTGCGCCACCATGACTTTGATATCGCCGGTGGTGGTACCCCGTCGATACTGGTGGCGGGCCGTGATGATCATCCGCACGGGGTGCGCGCGAAATCGGGCCCGCGCCGGATCTACATCGGCGACGATCTGGTCGCCCTCTACACCGAGTATGTGTGGCAGCTGGTGGCCGCCGGCGCGGATATCGCGGTCGGCGACCTGGCGTCGTGTTTCGTGTTCGTCAACCTGGTGCGCGGCGTGCGCTACGCCCCGCTGCGCCCGGAAACCCTCTACGACAAGGTCGATCTGATCACCGCCCGCCGCGCCGATGTGCTGCCTGAGCAGTGGACGCCGCACTGGCTGCGCCACACCCACGCCACCGCGCTGTTGCTGGCCGGGGTGGACGTGCACGTGGTGATGCGCCGTCTCGGGCACGCCGACGTGCAGACCACGTTGTCGACCTACGGCTGGGTGACCGCCGACGCGCAGATGCGCACGCTGGCCGAATGGAAGAACTATGTCGCCGGGTGGAAGGTGAACCGTGACGGCCAATGACAGTCCTGCACCGGCACACACAGCGCCCACCCATCGTGGCGGCGAGGATCGGTGGACGCAGCAGTGGCAACAGGTACCCGCGCAGTGGCGCACCCTGGTCTATCACCTGGATACCGCCCCGGCCAATACGGTCTTTCAGCACAACCCGCGCTACCGGCCCACCCCGGACGGCCACGACTTCACCCCACAGGGTGTGCCGCAACGGTTCTGCGACGAGCTCGCGTGGTGGGTGTGGCTGTGCGGACACGAACAACGCCGCAAGATCGAACCGTCACTGCTGAAATGGACCAGCGGCGCACTGAGCATCGCCGCCACCGACTACCACCAACGGCACCGGCGTCACCCGGTCAGTATCGCTGATCTGAGCGCCGAGGCCATCGTGCGCCACGGGGTGCGCGAGTTCGAGCGCCGCACCGGCCGGCTGCCGTCGGCCGGATTTCGGCGCAACGTGACCAGTTTCATCGAGCACCTGCACCTGTATGTGTCGGTCCGCTGCACCGACTGGCCATGGTGGGCCCATGACATCTGGGATCTTGACGCTGATCCCCGAATCCCGCAACGTGAGCACGAACCCTGCCACGACCAGGTCGCACGCCTCGGAGGGATCGAACCGGCCTGGCTGCGCGACGGGGTACGGTTCTGGCTTCGCACCTGCTTGACGGCTGAACTGCTGCGCTGGTCGTCGGTGATCGGCCGCACCCGCGGCATCACCCGCCACTTGGGCCCGTTCCTAGCCGAACGCGGGATCGATGACCCGGTGATCAGCACCGACCGGGCGGCGCTGCGGCTGTTGTTCACCGAGTTCACCGACTACCTCAAATCACCTGCCGCGCGGGCCAAACCGGAGCGTCCGCTGTCGGCGGCGACGATCGCGGTCGTCCAGTCCAAGGTTCAGATGTTCTACACGTTCATGGTGGACCATGCCGAGGAAGCCGCGGCAGCGACCGGAGATCCTCGCTGGAGCCGGTTGACCGACACTCATACCCGGTTGTGGGGTGCGGCGTTTCGCAGCCGACGCCCTACCGGCGGCCGGGAGCTGACCTGGTTTTCGACCGCCGAGCTCCAGCGGATGCTGTGCTATCTCGACGTGCTGGCCGCCGACGCGGGTAAACCGGTAGTCATCACCCACCCCGATTCCACGATCTCGGTCGTGTCCGGTCTCGGCGATCCGCAAGCGGCCCGGATCTGGCTGCTGCAAGCGTTGACCGGGCGTCGGGCCTCAGAGATTCTGATGCTCGATTACAGTCCACTGCAACCGATCCCGGGCCACGACCGCCCCGCCGGAGCCACCGACGATCCCGACGGATTCGTGGCCAAACTGCGCTACCAACAGACCAAAGTCGACGGGGTGGTGCCCACCATCCTCGTCGAGCAGGCCGTGGTCAACGTGATCAGCGAACAGCAAGACTGGATCCGGGCGCGCTACCCGTATTTCGAGCCGAAATACCTGTTCCTCGGGGTGCGCTACCAGCACCAGGGCCAACGACCACGCAGCTATGACTCCTACAGCCGGATCCTCAATCGGCTCGACACCATCCACGGCCTCACCGACACCGCCGGCCACCCGCTGCGGTTCTCCCAGACCCACCGGCTGCGCCACACCCGCGCCACCGAACTGCTCAACGACGGGGTGCCCATCCATGTGGTGCAGCGCTACCTCGGGCACGCCTCGCCGGCGATGACCCTGCGTTACGCGGCGACCCTGCAAGCGACGGCCGAAGCGGAGTTCCTGCGACACAAAAAGATCGGCGCTCATGGCACCGACATCGCCATCAGCCCGTCTGACATCTACGACATGACCCAACTCTCGGCCCGTACCGACCGGGTGCTGCCCAACGGGGTATGTCTGCTGCCGCCGGTGGCCACCTGCGACAAGGGCAACGCCTGCTTGTCATGCGGGCATTTCGCCACCGACGCCACCCACCTCGACGAACTGGTCGACCAACGCGCCAAGACCCTGAAGCTGATCGACATCCGCCGCGAGCAGTACCGTGCCCGCACCGGGCGCGAACTCACCGACGACAACGTGTGGATCCACGAACGTCGCCGCGAAATCGCCTCGCTGGATGCCATCCTCGACCGGCTCCGCCGCGACGACGTGACCGATGGCAGCGTGAGCAGTGTCGCGGGAGCCGGTACCGCCAACCGGGCACCCACCATGCGCACCGCGACCCGGGGAAGCCACGAATCCGTGCTGCGCAAGGCCGACCCGGACCCGCCGCGATGAGCCGCCCCAAGCCGCCACCGCCCACCCAGAAGGCACTCGATGCGCTGGCCGAATACCGCCGGGCCCGCAGCGATGAGAAGCGCCGCGACATCGAGAAGGCGATCGCCCACCTGCGCAAGACCAACGCCACCATCAACTTCTCCACCGTGTCCCGCCGCGCCAAGGTGTCCCGCAAAACCATCTACAAACACGACGACCTGGTGACCGTCATCGAGCAATACCGCGGCCGGCATACCGACCGACAACCGGCATCGACTGGCCGCGAAACCAGCATCCACGCCGCGCTGCGCCACAAACTCGCCGCCAAAGACAAAGAGATCGCCGCACTCAAAGCCACCGTCGCAGAACAACAATCAACCATCGAGCTGCTCTACGGCCAACTCGACACCCTGCACGAACAGACCCCCTGAGCCCAGTACGCCCCCCGAGGTGTGCTGCGGTCACGGCCTGGCCCGCCGTGACGGAGGCCTTCCCGGCCTCCTGGCCAACTCGTGAGTGCCCGCCCGTGCCCGTCGGCCCGATTGCCAGGTCATCGACAAGACCTGGCCCGGCGGGCTGTGGTGGGGAGATCTTTCCAGGGCGTGTCGGTGTCTGCCGATCGGTTGGTCGCTGAACCGGCGGCGGACCGGCGTTAGTCGGCGGTGACCGGCACACCGTTGTCGCCGGGCGGTGTGGGTGCGGTGGGGGTGGTTTTGCGTTGATGCGTGGTGAGGAAGTCGTCGACGATGCGGGTGGTGTCGTGGGGGGTCATGGTGTGCAGTCCGGTCATGCGGGCGAAGGCGAGCGGCCCGATGAGTTGGCACAACGCGAGGTTCACGTCGAAGTCGTCGAGTTCGGCGCGGGCTTCTGCGCTTTGCAGGATGGCGTCGAAGGGTTGTCGGTATTGGTCGACGACGCGTGCGCGCAGCGTGCCGGCCGCGTGTTCACCGCCGGCGTGGTCGGTGGTTGCGGTCGGCCCGAGGGACAGCCAGGCCAGCATGGTGACGTGTAGCGGGGCGTCGGCGAACAGCGCCGCCTGACGGGTGAGCAGTTCGATGAGGCGTTCGCGCACCGTCCCGCCGGCCGGTGCCGGCGGGGTGACTTGGGGTAGCAGCCGTTCGAAGGTGGCCGCCAACAAGTGCGATGAACTGCCGAAGTGGCGGTAGAGGGTGGTTCGGGCCACCTTGGAGGCTTTGGTGACCGCCTCGACGGTGACGGCCTCGACACCACCGGTGCTGAGCAGCGCGGCCGCCGCGTCCAGTAAGCGATTGCGGGACCGGGTGCGGCGGGGGTCGATTTCGTCGTCGTCTTCGTCGTGGACTCGATCCGGCTGGCTGCTGCTCACACTCACTCTCCTTGCCGCTTCCCCCTTTATGGCCAACGGGTGCCGCCCGCCCGACACTTATGGTACCAACAGTAGCGTTGCGAAACTGGTCGTACTGGAGGTATCGGGTGTCCGAGCATGTGCCGTGTCGGGATGAGGTACCCCACGGTGACCGTGGGGTTGGGTCACCCGCGGAACGGTTGCCCGCCCACACCCCGCACTGTATGGGCTGCGGCCCGGACAACCCCCACGGCCTGCAGCTGGTGGTGTATCGCTGCGGCGAGCAGGTGTATGCCGATGCGACCTTCGACGAACGCCACATCGGGGCGCCGGGATTGGCGCACGGCGGCGCGGTGGCGGCCGCCTGCGATGACGTGCTGGGCTTCACGTTGTGGATCGCCGGCACCCCGGCGGTGACACGCAGTCTGACCGTCGAGTATCTGCTGCCGGTGCCACTGCACCAACCGCACCGGATCACCGCGCACATCACCGAGCGCAACGGCCGCGCCCTGCATGTCCGCGCGACAGGCACCGGCACCGACGGCGTCACCCGGTTCACCGCGAGCGCGGTGTTCGTCGTGGTGAGCACCGAGCACTTCGCCGCCCACGGTGATCTGGCGGCCTTCGATGGCCTGCTGGAACGGTTCACCCGCAGCAGCCGGGCCCACGCCGATCCGCACGACCCGACATCGTGACCGCGACCGACACCGGCGCCCAACCCAAAAGCCAACAATCCCAGGCGGATCCGCGGCCGGTGGCACCACACCCGACCGCGCCGCCGCGTCCGCGGACGCCGACGCGTCACCGAGAGGCGATTCTGGATGCGGCGCTGGTGGTGGCCGCCGCGGGCGGGTATGAGGCGGTGCGGATGCGCACGGTAGCCGAGCGGGCCGGTATCGCGGTCGGCACGCTCTACCGCTACTTCCCGTCCAAGACCCACCTGCTGGTCTCGGCGCTGGCCCGAGAATTCGGGCGGCTGCAAGCCGCCCAGGACTGGGCCGCCACCGGCACGACACCTCAGCAGCGCCTGGATCGGCTGACCGGGTATCTGCACGACCGCTGGCAGCGCGACCTTCATCTCACCGAGGCCATGACACGGGCATTCGTCGCCGCCGACAGCACCGCGGCCGCCGCCCTCGACGAGGCCGCCGCGGTCATCGAGCGCCTGCTCGCCCACACCCTGGGCGGCGACACGCCCGGGCCGCTCGATCAGCCGGTCGCCGAGCTCCTCGCCGACATCTGGCTGGCGAACCTGACCGCGTTCATCGGCCGGCGGGCCTCGGCGGCCCAGACCCGTGACCGCATCGATCGGGCCAGCCGGCGCATCGTGGATCGCCTGGCCTCCCTCACCCCCAACAGTTAACGATACTAATAGTATCGCAGCGATACTTACCGTACCCTTCAGATGCGACCCAAAGACGTGTCGAAGGAGGCGCCATGTTCACCCAATGGATCGAAGACTGCGTCGTGCAACGCGTGTCGCTGCGCGACGGGTTGGTGTTGGACCTCGATGGCTACAGCGAGCTGGTGATTTCGCGTCCCCTGCGGCTGACGCTGCCGCCCGTCGGGGACTTTCCGGCCGAACAAGTGCTCATCGACCCCAACCGGGTCGCGGTGCACGAACGCCCGCTGCTCGACCTGGCCGGCGCGGTGTGCACGCACGCCCGGTACGGCGATGACGGCGCGTTGCACCTGGGTTTTTCCCGAGGGCACCGCATCGATGTGGAGGCCGACGCGCACGCCACGGCCTGGGAGCTCTACGGCAAACGCCACGGATACATGGCCTGCCTGCCGCGTGGCCGGGTCCGGGTGGTCCGCCACGACATCCCCGACGCCGACGACACCGACGCCGGCGTCGGCGCAGGTCACTAGCGGCCCACAGGCGCGCCGCGCGGCCCCGGCGGACGCGCAGCGCGAACCACTGTGGTACTGCTAGTAGCGTAGCGATACCGATAGTTCCTTTTCTCGGGTGGAGGGGTAGTGACCGACAGCGATCCGGATGGTTCGGGCACCGCGATGAATGCTCGGCGGCGATACCGCCGTTCGGCCGAACCGGCGGATTCCAGCGAGTACAGCGCGCGGTTGGCGGCGCTGGCGAGGTTCACGGTGAGGCACAAGACGCTGGTGATCGGCGCCTGGCTCGGCGTCGCGGTGGTGCTGGCACTGCTGTTTCCCCAATTGGAAACCGTGGTGCGCCAGCAATCGGCGGAGCTGCTCCCCCATGATGTGCCGTCGTTTCAGACAGTGGACCGGATGAGCGCGGCGTTCGGCGAACAAGGTTCCAAGACCATGGTGTTCGTCGCGATGGAAGACCCCGCCGGGCTGACCCCCGCGACGCGGGAGCGCTACGAGGACCTGGTGGCGCGGCTACGCGGCGACACCGCCCACGTCTTGCTGGTTCAGGACCTGCTGGCCGACCCGATCACCGCGACGCAGGCGGTCAGCGCCGACCGCAAGGCCTGGTTTCTGCCGGTCGGGGTGGCCGGCACCCTGGGCGATCCCGCCGCCGCCGAATCCGTGCAAGCGGTGCGCGACATCGCCGCCGACGTGTTCGCCGGCACGTCGACCACCGCGTACGTCACCGGCCCGCCCGCCACGTTCAGCGACCAGATCGCGGCCGCCGAACACGACCTGGTGCTGATTTCGATCGCCACCGCCGGCCTGATCGCGGTGATCCTGCTCATCGTGTACCGCTCGGTGTTCACCGCGCTGCTGCCACTGCTGGTGATCGCGGTGAGCCTGGTCGTCGGGCGCGGTGTGCTCTCGGCCCTGGGCCAGCTGGGAATGCCGGTCTCGCAATTCACCGTGGCGTTCATGACCGCGATCCTGCTGGGAGCCGGCACCGACTACACGGTGTTTCTGATCAGCCGCTACCACGAACAGCGCCGCGCACAGGTGCCGCCCGAACAGGCCATCGTGCACGCCACCGCCAGCATCGGCCGGGTCATCCTGGCCTCGGCGGCCACCGTCGCCTTCGCATTCCTGGCCATGGTGTTCGCTCAACTGAGCGTGTTCGCCGCCCTCGGCCCGGCCTGCGCGGTGGCCGTCATGTTCGGATTCCTGGCCACCGTGACGCTGCTGCCACCGGTGCTGGCGCTGGCCGCCCGACGCGGCATCGGCGACCCCAAACCCGACCGCACCCGCCGCTACTGGAACCGCGTCGCGGTCGCGGTGGTCCGCCGACCCGTGCCCCTGCTGATCGCCAGCCTGGTCATCCTGCTGACCCTGGCCGCGGCCACAACAACGATGAAGATCAGCTACGACGACCGCAAAGGCCAGCCCGCCACCACCGCCAGCAACCAGGGCTACCAACTACTCGACCGCCACTTCCCCAAAGACATCGTCATCACCGAATTCCTCGTCGTGGAAAACCCCACCGACATGCGCACCGCAAAAGGGCTCGCCGACCTCGACGAAATGGCCTCCCGCGTCTCCCAGATCCCCGGCGTCACCACAGTGTCCGGCGTCACCCGCCCCACCGGAGCCCGCCTCGAACAAGCCCAACTCTCCTGGCAGAACGGCCAGATCGGCGACAAGATGGCCGGCGCCGTCGCCGACGGCAACGCCAGAAAAGACGACCTCGCCAAGCTCACCGCTGGCGCCGACCAACTCGCCGGCGGCCTGGCCCAACTCGACACCACCCTGCGCACCGCCCTGACCCCCCTCACCGCGACACTCACCCAAGCCCAGTCCGCCGGCACCCAGATTCAACAGTTCCGGCCCCTGCTGCAACAACTTTCGGCCACCGCCCCCGGCGTCGACCGCGCCATCCAATCCGGTCCCGGGCTGCGCCCCCTGGCCGAACAAGCCCAACACGCCATCGCCGTCCTCGACCCCCTCACCGGCGCCCTCAACACCTCCCCGTGGTGTGCCACCACACCCCAATGCGCCCAGATCCGCGACCAAGTCCAGACACTGGTGAGCTTGCGCGACAGCGGATTGTTCACCCAGATCGCCGAACTCGGCGATCGCTACAACCCCGACACCAACGCCACCGTCGCCGGCACCCTGGCCACCGTCCACACCGCGGTCACCTCCCTCAACAAAGCCTTCGCAACCCTCGGAGACCCCGCCGACCTGGCCGGCAACATCCGACGCCTCCAAGACGGCATCAGCCAACTCGCCTCAGGCGCCCAAGCACTGGCCACCGGCGTCCACGCACTGGCCGACAGCAACATCGAAATGCTGTCCGGGATGAGCCAGATCGCCACCCAACTCCAAAACGCCGCCCGCGCCACCGCCAACTCGGACTCCTCCAGCGGCTTCTACCTGCCCGCCAACACCTTCCAAAACCGCCAATTCACCGATATGGCAAAACAATTCCTCTCCCCAGACGGAAAAACCGCACGCTTTGCCATCGAAACCAGCCACGACCCCTACAGCGCCGAAGCAACCCGCCTCGCACACGAAATCACCGACGTCGCCAACGCCGCACGCCCCAACACCTCACTGCACCAAGCCACCGTCTCCGTTGCCGGGTTCCCCGCCGTCAACTCCGACATCCAACGACTGCTGCGAGCCGACTTCACCCAACTCGCCCTCGCCACACTGCTCATCGTCGGACTCATCCTCGTCGTACTACTGCGCGCCCTGCTCGCCCCGCTCTACCTGCTCGGCACCGTCGTGCTCAACTACCTGGCCTCACTGGGCATCGGCGTCCTCATCTTCCAATGGGGACTCGGACACGAAATCGCCTGGCCAGTACCACTACTCGCGTTCATCATCCTGGTCGCAGTCGGCGCCGACTACAACATGCTGCTCGTCTCACGACTACGCGAAGAATCAGGACACAACATCCGCGTCGGCGTACTGCGCACCGTCGCCAACACCGGCTCCGTCATCACCTCAGCCGGCCTCATCTTCGCCGCCAGCATGTTCGGCCTCATGGTCGGCTCAGTGGCCATCATGATCCAAGCCGGCCTCATCATCGGCTGCGGACTCCTACTCGACACCTTCCTCGTGCGCACCCTCACTGTCCCCGCCATCGCCACACTCCTACGCGAAGCCAGCTGGTGGCCCCAACGAGCCACCCACCGCCCAACAACCACCAGCCACTCCACACCACCACAACTAGCCACCCGCCATTAAGAACCAACACCCGCACCCACCCCCAACAAGTCACCGCACCCGTCACCGACGGCAGCCCGCCATGATGGCGGCGACGAAGCGACGGGCTCCCGAACCATCGCGCCAGCCAGACCGCACCAACCAACCCCTAACCGGAAACACCGGCAGCCCAGCCTGTTACCCATCACGCCAAGCCAGGCCAACTCGCCTCAGCGGGAACAACAGTGAACATCAGAATCTGACCCCAGATAAAGGTCTCGACATCGCGTGCAGTCGACGCGAATTCGTCACCGGTCATCGCGGTCACGACCACCATGTCGGCCAGGTCGAAGTCCCGCGTCTGCGGCTCGGTCAACCACCGCAGCAACAGGCACGTGCTGTCCAACCCAAGCCCGTAGGACACGACCACTGACGGCCGCCGCGCGCCGTCGTCGATCCCAGGAAGCTCCAATTCCGTTGAGCCCGTGCCGGACATCGGTACCTCCAAACTCTCTTACTGGGTGGCTTTAGCCTACCATATATGGTAGGCTAAAGCCACCCAGTAAGAGAGGATCGGCAGGCCCCATGACCGCTTCCATCGAACGCCACACCGGAACGCTGACCACCGGCGACGTGCCCGACCTGCGTTGCTACGACGTGATTCTGGTCAATTCCAGCGCTGGAAAGGACTCCCAGGCCAGCCTCGACGTGGTGGTCCACGCCGCCCGCCAGGCCGAAGTGCTGCACCGCGTCGTCGTGGTCCACGCCGATCTGGGCGAGGCCGAATGGGACGGGGTGCCCGAACTCGCCGCCGAGCACGCCGCCCACTACGGCCTGCGATTCGAACTGGCCCGACGCGAACGCGACGGAGCCCTCTACACGATCCTGGACCACGTTCAGCAGCGCGGAATGTGGCCCAGCGCCTCCCAGCGATGGTGCACATCGGATTTCAAACGCGGCCCGATCCGCAAGGTGATGACCAAGCTGGTCGCCGAACTGCGCGACAGCGGCCAGATCACCGGGCGCCCCGTGCACCTGCTCAACGTCATGGGCCTTCGCGCAGAGGAGAGCAGCGCCCGCGCCCGCCGACTCGCATACTCCCCCAACACCGCCGCCTCCAACGGACGCCGCCGCGTCGATGACTGGTATCCCATCCACCACTGGTCCACCACCCAGGTCTGGGAGCGCATCCGCGCCGCCGGCACCCGCCCACACCGCGCCTACATCGACGGCATGTCGCGCCTGTCGTGCAGGTTCTGCGTCCTGGCCTCCCGCGCCGACCTGGTGTGCTCAGCCCGCCTGAACCCCGAGCTGGCCCGCCGCTACGCCCAGGTCGAAGCCGAGACCGGGCACCGCTTCCGCGCCGACCTGTCGATGGCCGACATCGTCGCCGAATCCCAAGCAGGCCAGCAGGGCGCATTCATCGCGCTTGCTGACCTGCACCCCCTCGGGGCATGACCGCCCAGGCCAGTCAGGAGCCGACCATGACCGCCAACATCATTCACCCCGTGCAGGGGCGAGATCCCCACGCCGGCCGCCGCGTCGCCGTCTACAGAAACCTCCACAAAGGTGCCTGGTCGATCAAAGCGCTCGACGGCCCGCACAAGGGCACCGTCGTCGCCCACGCCCAGGTCGTCGGCCTGCTCGACTGCGCCATGCACGTGCGGATCGCCGCCCAGCAGCGCATCGCCGCTGGCGCTGCCCGCGAGGTCCACGCCTGGATCGTCGGCCGCCTCAGCGAGGTCACCCTCGACCAGCCCACCCGCCTCGTGTACCGCCCGCACGAACGGCCCGAGTTCTACCTGGCCATCACCGGCCGCCCCGTGCACACCGCCGCAGCAGTCCTGTTCACCGACCACGCCTACGTCAACGCGGCCTGAAAACCCCTGGAAGGAGCCTGCCATGACCACCCCCGCCCCAGTCCTGCCCACCATCCCCGGCGACGCCCTGTGCGAGCTGCTCAACGCCTACTTCGTCGCCCGCGACGACCTCTACGAAGCCGAAGCCGCCGGGGCCGACGACATCAGCCGCGCCATCAGCCGACAGGCCGTCATCGACCTCGCCGACGAACTGGTCGCCCACTTCGTCCCCGACATCGCCGCCCGCTGCGCCCTGACCGGCGAAGACCCCGCCGACCTTGCCTACACCGGGCCCGCGCTGCCCCGCCCAGGCGAGGCCATCTCAGCCATCCAGCCCGGCGTCGGCCGCCTCGCCGGCACCGTCGAGGCCGTCACCGACCGCGGGGTCCTCGTGCAGTGGCAGCACACCAACCTGCTGCCCATCACCTACCCCCGCCGCCAGGTCGTGCCCACCGCATTGGGATGGCACATCCGCCGCACCTGACACCACACCGACAGCCCAACAAACCCAAATCCCCATCCGCACAAAGGAACCCACCATGACCGTCTCCGACCGCTTCGCCGACAGCGTGCGCTACCACTTCAGCAACCCGCCACAAGACTGGACCGTCCGCAAGCTCGACACCCGCCGCTGGGCGATCGTCAACAGCGCCGACGACGTCATCAGCACCCACCCCACCCGCACCGCCGCCGAGCAGAACCGAACCGCCGGCCCCTACGTACGGATCTGGACCGACCGCACCGCCTGGTACCTGGGCACCAGCACCGACCCACGCTGCCGCGCCCTCACCCCCGAAGAACTCCGCATCATCGCCACCGTGCTCATCGACCTCGACCACCCCGACGCCCCCGCCGCCTGCCACCGAGCCTGGCCCGACGCCGAGTTCTGCGACCTGTGCGACCTGCCCCTACGCGGACCCGACCGGCTCTGCCCTCGCTGCGATCACTGCTCCACCGACGGCTGCACCAACCCGCTCGACGACGGGGAAGGCTTCGACGGCTACTGCGGAGACTGCGCCGACCGCCGCGACCACCTCTACACCACCTGACCCACCAGCGCCCGGGCTGGCACCGTGCCGCACGTATACGCCTGGCCGCACCTCGCCCAACGTCAACCACCCCGTCAGCCCAGCCCGGCCCGGCCTGACGGCGAAGGGCCGTGCTGCACCCAGGCCAAGCCGACAAGCGTCCACCAGCCACCACCGCCGACGCAGCCCCACAACGCAAGCACAGGAGGAGAAATGACCGACGACATCGTGGCCCGCGCCAAGGCGGCCCTGCACGCAGTGACCTACGGCCCGTGGGAGATCGACGAACGGTACCCGATCATCTGGCTCGGTGACTTCACTCCGGGATTCCGCATCGAGAGCCACGACAAGGCAGAGGAGAACGCGAGGTTCGTCGTTGAGGCACGCACGCTCGTTCCTGAGATGGTCGCCGAGATCGAAGCATTGAGAGCAGCGGTGGCCAGGTTGACCGTCAACCCCGTTCGCCACGATGAGGCCTCCACGCCCCGCCTGCCGAAGCGTGTCTCAGCGCGAGTCACGCGCAGTCGCCGCACGCCCCTGTCATTCCGTGGACTGTTCCAAAAAGGTTGATACGCAGCGGATTCGCGACGCTAATGGGTGGCGATCCCCTCCCGTAAGTGGTAGGCTATAGGCATCCACCCCGTCGAGAGGAGCCACCGATGTCGGAGCCGCAGTCGATCACCACCCGCGCTGTGCCCGCCTACCGCTACCGCGAGCGGCAGCTGTGCCCGCCGTGTACCCAGGCGGCGATCCTGCCGATCACCGAAGGCGCAGAGTACGACGACACCGAACACGTGCTCGACGTCGTTGCTCAGGACCGCGGCATCGACCGCACCGCAGTGACCAGCGACGCCTTCCCAACACCGATTCCAGCCGTCGAAGCCCTCAGCCAGACCTGCGGTGAGTGCGACTCGACGCTGCTGGACAGCGACTACTGGACGCTCTACCACGCAGCCCTCGACACCATCGCCGCCGAGGCCGACACCGTCGACACGCTCATCGCAGTGCTCAACCACTTCTACCGGCCCCAGGCTGGCGCGGCGTTCCACCCCGGCGGCGCCGACCGCGACCTGTGGAACGTCCTGCGATGGGAGCGCAGCGACTGGACGACAGCCTGGTCCAAAGCCAACTACTGGTACGCGATGCGCGACAGCCAGGGCAACACCTTCACCTACACCGAAGGCGACATCGACCGGGGCTCCAAACCGTGAACGACATCCACGCCAGCCACCTCAACAACCAGGACGGAGGAACCGCGATGACCATCACCCTCTACACCAAGCCCGGATGCGTGCAATGCCGCGCCACCGCCCGTCAGTTCGACAAAGCCGACGTGCGCATCGACACCATCGACGTCTCCGTCGACACCGCAGCCGCACAACTCCTCGAGGACCTCGGCTACCGCAGCGTGCCCGTGGTCATCGCAAACGGGCAGTCGTGGGCCGGACACCGGCCCGACCGCATCGACGCGGTGATCCGCCAGACGGCAGAGGCGATGTCATGCCCGCGACTCTGAGCGAGGAACAGCGCCACCTGATCGCCTTCGTCGCACGGACCAACGGAACCATGCTGCTGGAGGCCATGATCGACGACCACGCAATGCAAGCTCTGCTCGCCCGGGCCGGAGGGGCCACGGCCCCAACCGCCCCCGACGGCGCCCCGGACTGGATGACCAGCTACTGGACCGTCGCAGACAAATTCGTCAGCCCCGGCCGCGACAAGATGCGCGTCAAAGTCACCGCCGCCCAGGTCCGCAAGCTCGGCCGCAGCCTGCCCGCAGGCCTGCACGCCGAGATTCGCCAATGCCTCGACGCCCACGGTGCCGAGCGCGAGCGCACCCGCGAATGGTGCTACTGCCCCTACGCGCACACCGCCCCCAACGCTCACAGCGGGCCCTGCGCCCGCCACCACCCCAGCGCCGACGAGGACGCCGAGCACCGCCACCGCGCCGCCGAACTGCGCACCTGGTCGCAAACACTGCTGCGCCAAGCCCTGTACCCCGCCGCCGGCGTCCAGCTCGACCTGTTCGCCACCCTGCGCTGACAACCTTCCTGCCGACCAAAGGACACCGCGATGACACCCACCCCCGCACGCACGCACACCATCGTCGAAATCGACCAAGGCACCGCCACGCCCATCACCTTCGACCTCGGCACCGCAAACGAGTACGGCGACTTCGACGCCGCCGCATACGCAGGCAACCTCTATCTGAGCATCAACGGACGCCTCTACGGGTCGCTCTACATCCGCCACGACGCCGCAGCCGGTCACCCCACCATCACACTCGGCCAGTACGACCCGGCCACACAGCAGTGGGAGCCACGCAACGAGATCGGGCCCGAGCTGCAAGGCGAGACCTGCTGACCCCCTGAACAACAGCCACCGCGCGGCCACCCCGAAACACACTGCGCCACAGGGTGACGCCGCCATATCTGGTTGCCTATAGCCACCCATTCATGGTAGGCTATAGGCACCCACTCAGGAAGAAGGGACCGGCGATGAGCACCTGCACCTGCCACTCGATCCGCGAAGGCCACGGCGGAATCACCTACACCCTGCACATCCTCGGCGTCCTGTGCGACCACTGCGAAGGCGCCATCGCCGACGCCCAAGCCCAGGCCGACGCCGACGCCATGACCACCGCCGAACAGATCGCCGCCCGCTGGGACTACGCCCGCCGCTACTGCCTTCCCCGCCGACGCCCCGGAGCCCCCATTGCCTCCGACGCAGCCCCGTTTTGACCCACCCACCCCGACCCGCTCCAGAAACCCCCCTCGAGAAAGGCCCGTCCAGATGACCCTCACCCTCACCGACCTGTTCTGCGGAGCCGGTGGAAGCTCCACAGGCGCAATAGCGTTCGGCAACGTCACGGTCAAGACAGCCGCCAATCACTGGGCAAAAGCCATCGAGACCCACAGCCTCAACCATCCCGACGCAGACCACATCCAGGCCGACCTCTCCCAGATCGACCCCCCGGTACTTCCCCAACACCGACCTGCTGTGGGCCAGCCCGAGCTGCACCAAGCACAGCATCGCCCAAGGCAAGAAGCGCCAGGATGCCCAGCCCGACCTGTTCGGCGAGACGCTGCCCGAGGAGGCCGCCGAACGCTCCCGCGCCACCATGTGGGATGTCGTCCGCTTCGCCGAGTACCACCAATACATCGCGGTCATCGTCGAGAACGTTGTCGACGTGGTGTTCTGGCCGCCGTTCCAGGCGTGGCGCATGGCGATGGAATCCATCGGCTACACCGGGCAGCTCGTCTACCTCAACAGCATGCACGCCCAGCTTTTCGGGCCCGGCGCCCCGCAGTCCCGCGACCGCTTCTACGCGGTATTCACCCGCACCGCAGACCCCCGCCCCGATGTGTCGCGGCTGGTGTCCCCACACGCGGTCTGC
This sequence comes from Mycobacterium dioxanotrophicus, assembly GCF_002157835.1. Taxonomy (NCBI): domain Bacteria; kingdom Bacillati; phylum Actinomycetota; class Actinomycetes; order Mycobacteriales; family Mycobacteriaceae; genus Mycobacterium; species Mycobacterium dioxanotrophicus. The sequence continues at coordinate 46,178 of NZ_CP020810.1, forward strand.
CCCGAGTGCGGCCCGATCCGTGCGATGCAGGTCTTCAAGCGTCAGGACCGCCCCAAGTGGGGCAAGTACCGCTCCCAGTACGTCTACCGGTGCCCTAACACCACCTGCCGCAACCAGATCGTGGAGCCGCTGTTCCGGCCCGCCGCCGAGATCATCGACTGGTCGCTGACCGGCACCCGCATCGGCGACCGCACGCGCCCGCTGGCCGACAAGACAATGGCCCGCATCGCCGCCGGAATCGAACGGTTCTGGACCCCGATGCTGGTCCCAGTCGAGGGACGCGACGGCAAGACCGCCGTCCCCGTCGATCAGCCCGCCCGCACCATGACGACCCGCAACGAGACCGGCCTGCTGGTCCCGACCGGCGGCACCTGGCGCACCGAGGCCATCCCCACCAGCGAGCCGATCCCGACCCGCACCACCCGCGAGAACGACGGCATCGCCTTCCCCGCCTTCGTCGCCGAACTGCGCGGCGGATCCAGCGACGCCCGCGCGGTGTCCGAGCCGCTGGCCACCGTCACCGCCTCCGGCAACCACCACGGCCTGGTCTACGCCGACCGCACCCGCCCCCTCATCACGAGCTTCTACGGATCCGGCGGCAACAGCACCGTCGACCATCCGCTGCCCACAGTCACCACCCTCGAACGACACGGATTGCTCAACCGCGGCCCGGTCCCCACACCGCCGCCGGTCATCGACATCAACGATGTCTACTTCCGGATGCTGGAGCCCCGCGAGATCACCGCCGCGATGGACTTCCCCAGCCACTACCGCATGGTCGGCACCAGGCGCGAGCAGGTGCGGCTGGCAGGCAACGCCGTCACCCCGCCCGCCGCCCGCGACCTCGTGGGCCTGGTCATCGAAACCGTCACCGGCGAAACGCTGCAACCCGTCGGCTGAAGCCACCCGGTGGGGGGTGCTCCCCCCACCCCCACCGGGTCCGCCGCCCCATACCCCCCGACTACCGACAGGACCGAAGGACCACCGCCAATGAAGTACTTCTATCTCGGAACGAGTGAGGTGCGCTGGCTCGGCCAGGCCAACGTCCCGCTGTTCATCTCCCATCGCCGATTGGCGACCCGCAAGAGCTTCCCGCGTGCGCTCACCGGATGGGCACTCGATTCCGGTGGCTTCACCGAACTGTCGATGTACGGCCAATGGCGCACCACCGCCCGCGACTACAACACCGCGGTCTGGCGCTACGACCAAGAGATCGGGAACCTCGAATGGGCCTCGCCCGGCGACTGGATGTGCGAACCCGAACAACTCGCCCGCACCGGGCTCAGCGTGCGCGAGCACCAGCGCCGCACCATCGCCAACTTCCAACAACTGCAAGACCTCTGGCCCGGCCCCGACTTCGACGTGCCCTACGTGCCGGTCCTACAGGGATGGTCAGCTGACGACTATCGGCGATGCGTCGACATGTACTACGCCGCCGGCGTCGATCTGTCGCAGTGCTTCCTCGTCGGCGTCGGCACCATGTGCCGCCGCCAGGCCAGCGCCGAGATCGACGTCATCCTGTCGACCATCCAGCGCCACGACCCCGAGATCCCACTCCACGCCTACGGGCTGAAGCTTTCCGGTCTCAAGCGCTACGGCCACAGAGTCCTCAGCGCCGATTCCATGGCGTGGAGCTGGGCAGCGCGAATGAGCGATCCGCTGCCCGGCCACACCCACGCCTCGTGCAACAACTGCCTGCCTTACGCCCTGGCCTGGCGCCAACGCATCCTCACCGTGCGCCCCTCAGGACAGATGAGCTTGTTCGATGCGGCTTGACGCCTACCCCTATTGTGCGGCGCCGTCGCCCTGGCGGGCGCCGGATGCCCGCCTGACGGCGAGCGCGTCCGTAGCCCCTCACCCTCACCCGTCAGCAGGGGTGCCCAGCCTAATCGGCCGCGGGCCGAGTGACCTTTTCGGCCCAATCAAGCTCGCTCCCGCTCGCGGGCCGAAAACCCCGCTGCGCCCGGCGCGGACTCTCCGGGGTTGACCCCCCACCCCTCGACCGATTGGCCGCACCCCAGCGCTAACCGGCGCACCGCATCACCAACCCGAACGGAGCACACGTCATGACCAACATCGCCAGCGCCACCACGGACCCGTCGAACAACACCGCCCACGACCCGACCAACCATCCCGGCGCCGCGATCGTGCACCCGGCCGCCCACAGCACCCGCCTGTCACTGGCCCTGGCCCGCGCCGACATCCACACCGCCATCAACGCCGTCGACGACCACCGCCGCCGCCAATACGCGCTGGCCGCCCGCGACTACGCCGCCGAGGTCCTCTGCGATCCCACCTCAACACCCTCGGAAATGCAGTACGCCGGCTACTACTTCGCCGACGCCGAAGCGATCATCGCCCCAACCAGCGCAGATCCCGACGCCTAACCCATCCGCCGAGCTGGCCCGTCCTCACCCAAGGGCGGGCCAGCTCATTTCTTGCCCACCCAACCAAGAGCCCGCCGCGTACGACCACCAGTACCGCTGCACGGCCCGCCATCGCCGATTTCCCTTGGCGGCCGACCTACGGCCGAGCCGGCCTCTCCACCATCCAACGACCCACAAAACTGTGACGGGCGCGGAGTCGAACTCCGCACCCGTCACTCGACAACCGTTTTGCCGATCACCACAACCGTGGCTGCGCCCCGAGCATCGCCGCCTCCACTGCGGCCGCATCCCAGCCCGACCGCACCGCCTCTCGCAGCGCCAACGCCCGCTCCCGTCGGGCTCTCACACCCGCGCCCCGCGCGATCACCGCCGGCCGGCCACCGCCGCGGCCCCGCGCCACCATCTGCTCCATGTTCTCCTGCTGGGTGCCCGCGATCACGTGTGCGCGCACCCCGGCACCAATCTCCTCCGCGGTCACCACGCGCACGCACAATGTGACATCACATTCGTGCAGCGCACGCACATCCCCCTGTAGCGGTTCCCCCGCCTGTGCGTGCGCAAGCGCGTAGCGCGGCGGCCGCACCATCACCGCGTGCCGCCAGCCGCCGCGCCGCAATGCGAAGCGCCCGTATCCATCTGTCCCGATGGCGCCCGTCCACAGCCAGCAGTCCTGTTGCCCAGGACCGCGCACCACGTGTGAGAAAAACTGAGCGATCTCGCTGGCATGACGCACCGGGTCGACGACCAACTCGCGGCCCTGTCTCATCCGACTGATCGTCAGGCGCTCAGCGCCGTGGTGGCTAGATCCACCACGGCCGCGTCCTCACCCTGCTGCGCCGTGTCACCACCCGGCGCAGCAGTATCCACGCCGCCGTCTGCGACCGTCACATCCTCATGCTCGGCACGCGGTGCCTGGCCGCCGGCCTCGTGCTGTTCACTCTCGGCCAGACGCAACAGTTCTCGCACCCGCGCCTGCGTCTGGCCACTCTGCGCAGCGATACCGGCGATCGTTTCGCCGTTGGCCCGCAATACCTTAGCCGCCGCCCCGGCCGCCAGCCGAATCGCCGTCGCCTTCTCCTCGGCGCTACGCCGAATCCGCTCCAGCCGTTCGTTCAACTCCCGCTCGATCCGGGCGATCCGCTCGGCGGCCCTGGCCAGCGCCGCCTCTTCGTCCCTGGCCGCGGCCTGCTCGGTGTGCTCGAGCTTGTCCAGCTCGTCGAGGAACTCCTTGAGCGACTGCACAATCGCACGCTCCCGCGCCTCCCGCTCCGCATTCGCGCGATGCCGCGCCTCCAAAGCCCGTTGCAGATTCCCTGATTTCGTCGTTGCTTTGCCCATGTTTGCGGACTTTAACCAGCCCTGCTGACGTAATCACCCTTCCAACCCCCCTGCCCTCATCACGCCCTACCCCACCCCACTTTCACCTCACACCCAGTCCCACCAGCACCTTCACCTTCCAGCCCCCGTTTTGTCCCACACACCTCTTGCACTCAGGTCACGAAACGGTAACGAGGGCTGTGCGGCAGGGGGTGTCGCAGGCTTGGGATCGTCATCACCGCTGCCTAGCGTCCGAGCCGTGATGGGCATTCACAAGCTGACTGCCGGCACCGGATACCTGTATCTGGTGCGGCAGGTCGCTGCCCATGACCGCACCCACACCGGACCCGACTCCCTCGGGGACTACTACTCGTCGAAGGGGGAGACACCGGGACGGTGGGCAGGGCGCGGCCTGGCCGGATTGGCCGCCGGTATGCAGCACCGCGCCCACACCGACCAGGGTGCGCAGCTGTGGAACGTCGAGGCCGGCTCCGAGGTCACTGAGGATCAGATGAAGAATCTGTTCGGTCTCGGGGTCCACCCCAACGCGACCCCGCTGGCGCGGCACCTGATGGCCCAGGGTGCGACCCGCAACGGTGCGCTGGCTGCGGTCAAACTAGGCCGCCCCTTCCACGTCAACGCCGGGGAAACGGCTCTGCAGCAACGGCTTGCCGTGGCCTTCCGAGACCACAACATCAGTGAGGGAAAGCACTGGAACGCCCCTATTGAGGAAGACCTGCGGGCGGCGATGCGAACTCGTATCGCCACCGAAATGTTCGAAGAAGAACACGGCCGACCCCCAGCAGACGAACGTGAGCTGACCGGATACATCGCCCGCGGTACCCGTCAGCTCACCACCTCCGTGGCCGGCTACGACATGACCTACACCCCGGTCAAAAGCGTGTCCGCGCTCTACGCGCTGGCCCCGCTGCGCATCGCCGAGATCATCGAGAAGTGCCACAGCCGCGCCGTCGAGGACGCCCAGAACTTCCTGCAGGACCACGCGGCCTACACGCGCATCGGCGCGCAAGGTGTCGCCCAGGTCGACACCGACGGATTCATCGCGGCGCACTTCCTGCACCGTGACACGCGCGCATCCGACCCCGGTCTGCACACGCACGTCGCGGTGTCTAACAAGGTGCGCGCACAAGGCACCGACGGAATCTGGCGCTGGTATGCACTCGACGGACGACCCCTGTACGCCTCCACCGTCGCCGCCTCGGAGCTGTACAACACCCGCCTTGAGGCCTACCTGGGCGCCGAACTTGGGATGCGGTTCGCCTCACGCGCACACACCCCCGACGGCAAGCGCGAGGTGCGCGAAGTCGTCGGCGTCAACCCTGAACTGCTCGAGCTGTGGTCCTCCCGGCGGGCCGCCATCGACGCCGAATACGCCGTGTTGGCCAAGAAGTTCCAAGCCGAACACGGCCGCGAACCGACCACGCCCGAGTCGATCGCGCTGTTCCAACAAGCCAACCTCTCGACCCGCGCAGCCAAGCACGAACCCCGTTCCCTCGCCGAGCAGCGCCAGGAATGGCGAGCCCAAGCGATCGGACTTCTCGGTGACGAGCAGGCATTGAACGCGATGCTCGGCCGCTGCCTCGGCGGGCGCGCCCGCGCCGCTTCGACCATCACCTCCGAGTGGCTCACCACCCAGGCGCAGCGCGTCATCGCCACCGTCTCCCAGTCGCGTTCAACCTGGCAACGCACCCACGTTCTCGCCGAAGCGCTGCGAGTCATTCGCTCCACCGGGCACGCCAACACCGACGGATTGGCCGAGCAGATCGCCGACATCGCACTGTCGGAACCGTTGAGTATCCGCCACGCCAGCAGCCCCGACACCGACCTCGGTGAACCGGCACTGCTGCGCCGCAAGGACGGCACCAGCGTCTACCGACTGGCGGGCAGCCAGACCTACACCAGCGCAGAAATTCTGGCCGCCGAGAAACGCATCCTGGCTGCCGCCACCCTCACCGACGGCCGACGAGTCGATCCCACCGAGGTCGAAATGGCGCTGCTATCGGAAGCCGCACACCGCCGCGAACTCAACGCCGGCCAAGCCGAATTGGTCCGCCAGATGGCCAGCCGCGGTCAGCGAGTCATGCTCGCGCTGGCCCCGGCAGGCGCCGGGAAGACCACCGCGATGTCGGCGTTGGCGCGGGCATGGGAGGGCGCCGGTGGCACCGTAATCGGGCTTTCCCCCAGCGCAAGTGCGGCCCAAATCCTGCGCGACGAGATCGACATCGACGTCGCCGACACCGTGGACAAGTTCAACTGGCTGCACAACAACCCGCACGCCGATGCAAGCGATCCCGCCCGTGAATGGTTCGACCGCATCGACCACACGACCCTTCTGATCATCGACGAAGCGGGCAAGGCCGGCACCCTCGCACTCGACGCGGTGATCGCAGCCGCGCTGGCCCGAGGTGCGTCGGTGCGGCTGATCGGAGACGACAAACAGTTGGCGTCGATCAGCGCCGGCGGCGTGTTGCGCGACCTCGCCCACAGCAGTGGAGCCATCACTTTGTCGCAGGTGATGCGGTTCGCCTCACCCGCCGAAGCCCAGGCCGGGCTGGCGCTGCGCGAAGGCGATCCCTCGGGCATCGCCTTCTACATCGACCACCAGCGAGTCCATGTCGGCACCGACGCGATGGCCCTCGACATGGCGTTCGACGCCTGGCGCGAAGACAACGAACAGGGCCACCACTCCCTGCTGCTGGCACCCACACACGACCTGGTGACCGAACTCAACGAGCGTGCCCGACTGCACCGACTGACCTCACTGGGCGACCAGGCACCCACTCTGGAAGCCGAATTGGCCGGTGGCTCACGCGCCAGCGTCGGCGACATCGTGTTCACGAAGAAGAACGCGCGGATGCTCACCGTCGGCCCCAACGACTTCGTCCGCAACGGCTATCGGTGGGAAGTCACCGCCGTCGGACCCGACGGATCACTGACCGTGACCCACCTGGACTCCGGAGCCCACCGGCACCTTCCCGGCGACTACGTGCGTGCCCACGTCACCCTCGGATACGCCGCCACCATCGACAGCGCACAGGGCGCCACGGCCCGCCACCGCTGCCACACCGTCGGTTCTGACCGGCTCAGCCGCCAGCAGATCTACACCGCGCTGACCCGTGGTGTGCGCGAAAACCACATCTACTTCTCCACCGCGGAAAACGATCCACACCGCATCTTGACCCCGAAGGCCACCCACCCCGACACCGCCGTCGACGTACTGACCCGGGCACTTAGCCGCGACGCAGCCCAGGTATCGGCCACCTCGCTGGAGCGCGAAACCGCCGACCCACGCCGGCGACTCTCGGCCGCAGCGCACATGTACAACCACGCCGTCGGGGCGGCAGCCGAGCAGCTCCTCACCCCCGCCGAACAGGCCGCGCTCGACCGTCACGCCGAGGAGATTCTGCCCGGCCTGACCACGGCCACGGCGTGGCCCGTGCTGCGCCAGCACCTGTCGCTGATCGCCGCCAACGGCTACAACCCACTCAAGCGCCTTACCGCTGTGGTGCGAGCCGGGGACTTCAGCGACGCCATCGATCCCGCCGCGGTGATCGACTGGCGACTCGATCCATCGGGCTCTCATTCCGGCGGCACCGGCCCGCTGCCGTGGCTTCCGGCGATCCCCTCACGGCTACGCGCCAACCCGCACTGGGGTCCGTATCTGAGCCGCCGCGCCGACCTGATCCGCGAACTCGACACCGCCGTGCGGGCCGACGTGGCGGCCTGGACGACGGCCACCGCACCCCGCTGGGCGCGACCCATCGTCGGCACCGACCCCACACTGGCCGCCGATCTGGCCGTCTACCGGGCCGCCACCGACGTCGATGACGCAGACACCCGCATCGCCGGAGCCGAGCAGTACCCCGCGCGTCTGCGCGCCGCCCAACGCCGCCTGGAGCAGCGGGCCGCCGCCGTCGTCGGCGCCCAGGTCGGCCACCGCCGCTACAACAAGCTGGTCGACTCCATCAACCCCCACATCCGCAGAGACCCGTTCTGGCCACAGCTGGCCACCCACCTCGCCGAGGCCTCCCGCACCGGAGTCGACGTCCAACAACTCGTCCTCACCGCGGCCGCTGAACGCCCACTTCCCGACGATCTTCCCGCCGCCGCCCTGTGGTGGCGACTGTGCGGAACGCTGTCGCCGGCCATCGTCGAGACGGCCCACAACGGGCTGCGCCCAGACTGGCTACCCGATCTGCACACCGTCTTCGGCAGCGCCCTGGCCGAGACCATCGCCGCCGACCCAGCGTTCCCCGCACTGGTCTCGGCCATCGCCAACGCAGACCCCCAGCGGTGGCAACCGCTGGATCTGCTTCAGGTCGCCGCCGAGCACCTCGCCGACGCCGACGCCTCACTGAAACACCATCTTCGCCCCGACGAGTACGCCCGCCTGCTCACCTACTCCATCGATCTGTTCACCACCGACGCCCCCTACGACCACGACATCCCAACACCCGAGCAGCCGCCCCTGACCGACGAGGAATACGAAGAACTCCAACACCTGCACCCGGACCCCGAACATCCCCATCCGGCCGTCGATCCGCTTGTGCTGACCGACGCGCTCGCCGACCCTGACGTGCTTGCCGCTGCCCTCGGCTTCCACGACGACCTGCCCGCCGACCCCCACGACGACCTGTGGCTTGCCCCGCCCGACGACGAGTACGCCGCGGCCGAGGATTACATCGACTTCGACTCCCTGTCCACCACGCGACCCACCCCGGCCGCCGCACTGGCCGCCGCCCAGGATGATGTGCGTGCACTGCGGGAGCGCTACGAGCAGGCCCTGGCCGACTACGAGACCCTCGCCACCCAGGTGCAGTCCACCACCGGAGGCCCCGCCATCGAGGCCGCCGGCCCCCAGATCACGGCGATGCGCGCCCGCGCCGACGCCGACCGCCCCTACCTGGCAGAGATCGAATCCGTCATCGACCGCTGGCACGACGACGACCAGACCTACACCAGCAACCTGGCGCTGATCGACGCCGCCCAACAGAACTACGACACGCTGCGCGCCGACGCCGACAGCGACCCGCTCGACGTCATCTCGGCCGCCCAGCACCTCAAATGGCTCAAAGAGGAGGTGCTGCCCAAGCAGACACCAGCCGAACGCTGGTATCCGGCACTACGGGAAGCCACCGAGCGCCGCGAGGCCGCAGCCGGCGGCGCAGACAACATCATCACCCACGCCGACGTCGATGCGCTGCTAGCCCGATGCCGCGACGAGGACACCAAACTTGTTAGCGCCCGACGCGCCGAACTGCGCCGCCGGCTCGACCAACTGCTCACCGCCGAATCCGCCGCTTCACGCGCCTTCGCCGAGGCCCAGATGCGCACCGCCGATCACATCATCGAACAACTCCCCCGCATCACCACCGAACTGCGAGTGCTCGCCGCCGCCGGCCACAACACCTTCCAGCCCCCACTGCACCTCGACCCCGAAGCACTAGCCAAGCTATCGGCCAGCACCGCGTTAACGTCCGTGGCCGCCAACCCCTTCGCCGTCACACCCGTCACCGCCACCGACCGCGCCGAACTCATCCCGCAGATGGCCGTCCTCGACGCCGCCGCTGCGGCCAACGATCGCCACATCGTCTGGTCAGCTCCCGCCGACGCCCTCGACGACCCGCACACTCCAGCACTGCACCCCACGATGGTCGACGCCGCAACACTTCACTTCGAGCCCGCCACCACACCACCGGGCACCATCGTCGTGGTCGATCACGCCCAGCGCCTGGCCCCCACCGAGATTGCCGACCTCGCCGAGAGCGCAGTGAGCGCACATGCCCGCCTCGTGCTCCTCGACACCGACACCCGCCAATGGTCCACCGCACCGTCGGCGCCGCTACTGCGACTGCTCAACAAAGACCTGCCGTGGTCGCGCACTCTCAGCGCCGACCACACCATCCGCAACCACCCTCTCCCATCCCAGTCCCCCGACCTGCAGGCCGCAGTCACCCAGGCCAGCGACCTAGACCCGCAGCAGCACACCCCCGAAATCGCGGCCGCCCTGGCCGAATACGAACGCCTCATCCAGAACCACCGCAGCGCCCACGGCGTGCACGACCGGCTACAGAACATGCGCGGCGACGCCGAGAGTTCGCTCAACCGGATGATGAACAACTAAGCAACCGTGGACTTGGGCGGGGTGGGTTCTCCGACATCCACTCTGGCGCCGACGACGGTGAAGCGAATCGGCGCGAGCCCTCGCCGTCGGCGGTTTTTCCGATCCCCGAAGGGAGAGAGACATAGACGGGCTGCAACCCGCGCCACGGCCGGTGGATATCAGCGCAGTCGTGCGATGTACTCCCACTCGACCCGGCGCGGGCCCTGCTTGATGGCCCGTACCAGGCCTTCGCGGGCGAGGCTTCTCAGATGGCGGTAGATGCCTGCTCCCGAGTCCTGGGAGGAGCGCGGGCGGCGCACGACGTGCCAGTTACCGTGGCACTCCACCACTTCCAGATCGCGGTTGTGGCGCGGAGCCAGGCAGACCAGCTCGCAGCCGAGGTCTAACCGCTCGGTGTGCCACGGCAGCATTCTGGCCAGCGCCGCGCTATTGATCGGGTGGCCGGCCTCCCGCAGCAGCTCAAGCAGCTGAGCCCGCAGTTGGTACGTCTCTGCCCGCGTCACGGCGTCTCCTTGCCAGCTGCGGCGGGATCGACGTCGAACAGCGGCTGTTGCACTGGTAGCGGTCGGTTCGACCACAGCCGCACCGGATGCCCGCTCTGCACCGTCAGCGCGGCCTGTGCCCAACCGGGAGGCGCCGTCATCTCGACGCCGGTGTGATCCACCCGGACCACGACTGCCGCTTTAGTTTTGGCCAACGCCGACAGCAGCACGTCGGGGCCGGGGCGAAAGGCCGCACCAGGATCGGCGCCTTGGGCGCCGAACTGGTTCGCCCGCAGATCGGCGTAGAAGCACACGCCGCTACGACCGCTGTGAGCTTCCACGACGTTGACCGCAGGCTGGCATTCCAGGGTTACTTCCTTCAGGCGCTGGGCCAGCGTCTCCATTGTTGCGATGTCAGCGCGCGGCTCAGTGTGCTGTCGACGACGTCGTATCCCTCGCCATTGTGGGCGTAGACGTGCAGGCCCGTCGGCGCTTTGGCTCAGCAGCACCCACACCCGGCGGGCGGCCTCAAGGTCGCTGACGCCGAGGTAGGAACCGCTACCGCGGGCGGTGTCGAACTCGATCCGACTCAGCGGGGTCAACGTGCACACGCGGGCCAGGTCGTGGGGGCGGTCGCGCAGCACCCTCCAAAACGTCACGATGTCCAGGCCGGTGTCGTTGATGGTTTCGGCCTGGCTGGGCGGTTTGTGCAGCAGTACCTCCAAGCCCCCGGACTGCAACTGCACGTAGTGGGTGTGGTCGGGCAGCATCCCAGCGATCCGGGCCGCCGCTTCCTGAGCGCCAGCTGTCCGCTCGGCCAGCGGGGAGACCACTGCGGTGTCGGCTCTCATTGCGCCACAGCGCGGGTGGACGCTGAGTCCAGCGCGGCTCCGGGCCGGGGCTGGCGTCGCTCGTCGGTGTTCTGCCGCACGGGAATCAGCAGTGCAAGACCGCGGCGAATGCTGCCGTCCTTGCGCTTGCCCGTGGGCGTGCTCAGCCCGCGCAGCCACCGTCCCGGGCTGGGTGTCTCGTCGTCGATGAGCGCAGCCAGCGCCACCACCAGTGCCATCAGTTCGTAGCGGTCGGTCTGCTGCAGGCTGTGCCACAGCTCATCAGGACTCAGATCATGTACATCCCCCACGACAGTCATGGCTTTGCGGTACAGCCGCTGGCACTGGTTGATCCGCGTATCGCTGAGTGAGTACACCAGCGGCAGCTTCCCCTGCCCCAGGAGGTGACGTAGTTGGTCGGCGACTGCGGATCGCTCCAGCAGCAGCCCCGCCCGCACCACCGCCTCGTCCGGCCAGTAGTCACCGCAGCGGCCGTGCGGATCGTTTTCGCGCCAACCGTCGGATTCGAACTCTTCACGGTGGCGGCGCAGCACTGTCACTACCGCACGTGGGTGCACACCGTAGAAGCTGGCGACCTCAGTCAGGTGGTGCGGGCGTGGGCGGTGTTGCGGGGCAACGTCATCGAGTACGTCTACGATCCGGCTCAGCCTGTTGCGCTTGTTTCGGTCGCGTTCCATCTGGTGGTACTTGGCCTGCAGTAGGCGGTCGGCCTCGGTGCGCAGCGGTCCGCCACGGTCGCAGCCGTCGTCGTGGTCGTCGTCCATCACACCTTCTCCTCTCATGCGCCGCGATACACCTTTGGATTGATCAGTGCCGACCAGGAAACCTGTTGCAGGCCAACGAACCCGCGTGCCCCACCACGCCACGGACGGCGGGCCAACCGGACAGGGGATTCGAACACCCAGTGATACAACTGCTGGGTCTTGCGGGTGTTACCCCACGGGGCGCAGCACCCGCGGGCACGGTGAACGTCAACGAGCACCGCAGCGCCCAACCAGCCCTGCTGAGCGGCATGAAAGTCCATGCACTGCAAACCTTGTCGCCTTCCCAGCTCGACCCCGGCCTGATCGAGGCGAGCCCCGGCGTAGATCAGGACCGGACCTCGGTAGGTGGTGGTGTCGGTGCGGTTCTCGACGTTCTTGCCGCCTGCCTCGGTGGGTACCATCAGCATCGACGCCCACGGTCGGCGCAGCGTCAACCCCATCGCATGACCCGGCGCAGCCACCGGGTCCTCGGGAGCCTGCGCATAATCGCAGAGCACACTGCCGATGCCGCCAGGATCAACCATCCCACAGGAGCATCCGGTACCGTGACTACCACAGCGGTCACGAAAGGCCAGCAGTTCCTCGCTGCGCCCGGCCAGACGCACCGCGAAGTGCACGGCGCTCGCCCAGCGCTGCCGGTCCGTGCGCTGATCGCCCTGCACCGTCTCGGCGAACATGTCGCCGGTGTCGAGTGCGTGGGCGATCTGGCGAAAGGTCGTTGCAGTGTGGTCTTCGGTCCAGGTGGTGTCGCCGCAGGCCAGACTGATCCGCCGGTTCGGGGCCAGGTTCATGGTGGTCATCGCGGTCCCCCGACCGGCTGGCGGGTCATGCGTGTCGTCGCTTGATGTGCCGACACCAGAGCAGCCAATTCGGCGACGTGCCCGCTCATCGAGGGCAGCAGATGCACCAGTGTGTCCGCGGTCGTACCCGTGCCCCGCCGCCGCCGGCGAAACGCCGTCGGGCTGGTGGCCCCGGGCGTGACGGCATCGAAACCGTCGGCATGGACGTCGGTGATCTGCCATCCGTAATCGTCGGTCAAGGTCATCGCCGCCCAGTACGCCCGCCGCACCTCGGCGCAGGGCTGCGCACCCACCGCCACCGGCAGATACCACGGCTGGTGCGCATCGTCGGGATTCGCTCTGCCAGCAGGCATGTGCAGCAGCAGATTGGCGGCGACCCGACGCACGACGGCGGCGCGATCGTCGGGCGACAACTCGACCAGCTCGACCAGCAGTCGGCCCACATGCAGTTGCAGGATCGGTTCCCTGCCCCCGTCGCACTGGGCTCGCACCGTGTGCCGCTGGCCCGCGCTATCGCGGACTGACCATCCGTCGGGGCCGAACTGTTCAACCACCCATCCGTGGTTGACCAGCCTCGACATTCCCCAGTACAGGCGATCTGCCAGGACACTCCCCTCAAGAGGCGCTGCGAACTCACCCCGGCGTCGGCGCCGAGTCAGCGTAGTGCCGCGGTTGCCCTCGATGATCTGCGCGGTGTGGGTCGTCACGTTGGTCTCCTCTGTCTAGATGTGGTGTCTCAGGACGTTGGTGACGGCAGATCCGGCATGTGTTCGTCCGTACGCCAGTTCCACAAGCCCTCCTAGCCTTGCGGCGGCTTCCCGCGACGCCCGGCAGACGGGGGCGGCTCATCAGAGCTGCCCCGGCTGTTGTCGGAGGCTCGATTGCGTGAGGTGTCACGCCCCGTTGGGGTCGGGCTGGCGCCCGACCGTCGCGGGCTCGACGGGACAGGGCCCCCGCCCGCCGCCGAGGATGAGGGTGGTGGTGGCGGTGTTGACCGCCGTCCGGACGCGCTGTCGTCGCCCTTGTTTCGTTGACTGGACACCGCTTTGGAAGCCACCACAGCCCCGGCGACAACCGGCGCGGCCGGCCCCGCCGCGGCCGAAGCCCCTGCTGTCCCCGCCGCCGTGGCCACGCCGCCGCCTGTTGCTGCGCCTGCCCCAGCGCCGGCGGCCGGGCTGTGGCCGCCACCCGTGCCCGGCGGCACCCGCGCCGCTGACCGTGCTGGTCGCGGCCGCCGGGGCAGCACTGCTGGGCGGGCTCGATGTTGGTGCGTGAGCGGTTCGTGCCGCGCCGCCGGAACCGGACCCCGACCCGGGCCCGCGTGATCCGCCGCCACCGGATGGTGCCGGCGGGTGCGGGCGCCGACCCGGACCCGCCTGCGGTCCACGGCTTCCCGCATCGCTGTTCTGTTGGGAGCTGGGCCAACGAGAGTCGTCGCGGCTCATCCGGCGCAGATCGCGCGAGGCCGCCCGCATCGCCGAGGCCTGCCCGATCGGCCCCATCCCGAGCTGCATGGAGCGTTTGACGATCGTCATCGGGCCGGGAAGCCCCTGGTCGCCGAAGCCGCTCATCATCGCCCGGAACCCGAACACCGCGGCTGCGGCCATCAGCAGCATCACGATCATCTTCATGATCGGGTGCTCGATATTCATGCCCGGCAACGTGTTTCCGGTGACATGGGACATGATCACCAGCACCACGCCGAACCCTGCGGTGGCAAACATCATCTCCACGCCGTGGACGAGAAGTTTGATCGCGGTGCGTTTGGCGTACTGGCGTTGCGGTCCTGGTGCGACCGCGACCGCCGCAGCAGGGATCAGCACCAGAATGTGCCAGAAGGTCAGGAACCCGATCCGGATGACCTCGGCGCCGATGTAGCACAACAGCATCAGCAGCACGAGCACGATGCAGTTCATGAAGAACATCAGCCCGATCGTTTCGCCGCTGAGCTGGCGGGCGTGGGCGGCCGCCGTCGGGTGGCCGCACTGATCCATCGCATCGACCGGGCCGCTGGCTGCACCCGCGATCGCGCCCGCCTGCCCCGTGGCCTGGGCGAGACCGCTTCCCCGATTCAGCGCCGCGTTCCAGGCCTCGGCGCATCCGGCGTAGTTGTCGATGACCTCACCGAAGTTGGCGATCTGGATGGGATGGCGCACCAACACCGTGGCCATCCACTGCGCCAACACCGTGGTCTGGGAGTCGACGTTGCCGCCGGCCAGCGACCCGTTGTTGGCGACGCCGAGCGAGAAGTCGAATCCCACCGACCGCGCAACCGCAAGCAGGCCGTCGTCGCCCACCAACTCATCAACCGGGTCACGCAGGAATACCCAGATCAGCAGCAGCACGAGATAGGCGCTGACCATCACTGCGGCTCCGGTGGCGAAACCGCGCCAATAGCAAAGGATTCCACCGACGGCCAGGCAGATGACGATGGCCAGCGGAAAGATGTTGTAGGCCTGCACGAAATGTGCCAGGGATACCGCAATCGGTGCGGCAAGAGCGCCGAGCCAGCCCAGCCACACCGACCCCAGCGCGAATTTGATGAACCAGATGCCCAACGCGGCCACCACGACCAGAAAGCCACAGCACAGCCCGAGCAGGGTCGCCAGTTGGCTGTAGGTCAGTGCGATCTGCACTCGGTCGGCCAGCCCCGGAACCCACGACGACGGGTCCAGCAAGCTCATGTCGCTGCCTTGTTCTCTGACCGCTTCGAGCATCGAGACAGTGCCGATGAAGTACGACCCGATGGGCTGGCCGGTGGTGTCGGTGATCCCGGTCCAGCCCACGGCGTTGGTGAAGCCTGCCGCGGTGGCGTGCGGCGCGGTGACCAGCGCGGTCAGTGCCCCAGCCCACAGCAGTTGCGCCATCAGCCACGCCCGCCGCAGACCCGGGCGGGTGTAGCGCCAGGCGCAGTACGCGGTCAGCATGGCTGCCGGTCTCCGGCATTGAGTCCTCGGGTGTCGAACGCCTCCACCCGCTCCCGCTGCACCGGGGGCAGCATGTCCACCAGCCCGGCCCTGCCGAACTCATCGATCATGTACGCATACCCGTGGCCCTCGACCGTGCGCAGATCAAGCACCTCCGGGTACTCATCGGGGTCGATGCCGATGGCTTTGAACTCGGCGCGGGCCTGGTCGCGTTCGATCGGTTTGAACGGGGTGATGATCCGTGTCGGTAGGTCTTTTGTGGGGATGCCCGCGAAGTGCTCCACATGCTGGGAGATCGCGATCAGCCCATAGCGTTCTTTGCGGCCCTGGGTGATCAGTCGGACCGCGTCCTCCTGCCCGACCGGGGATGAGAAGTAGGTGCGGGCTTCCTCTGCGACGAACCAGCCGAACCCTCCCGGCCTGCGGTTAGGGCCGGTGTAGGCCTCGCGGGTGATTGCGGCGATCATTCCGTAGATCGCGAAACCGGCTCTGGCGCGCGCACTCTGGCGACGGTACTGATGCAGGTCCTCGGTCTGGGCGGTGGTAGGCAGCTCCAGCTCGGAGGTCAGCCACACCACGGCGTCCTTTTCCCCGATCGGCGGCACGGGAAGGGACTCGTCGAACATCGCCCGCAGGTAGTCGATGTTGGCCCACATGTCGAGCTTGGCGGTCAGCTCCGCATACTCGCGCGCCTGTTCGCCGCGCAGGCTATTGAGGTAGCGCACCAGCGCGCCCATGCTTTCGGCCACCCGCTGGTCGGGGCGCAGCAGATACCTGAACTGGCGGGCGATCTCGGCGTCCGGTTCAACACCCATCATCGGCAGCAGGTGATCCAGCGTCCGCTCGACGGCGATCTCCCGGCGGAAGATGCGCAGACCGTCCATCGACACATCACCGCGGGTCGGGTTGATGTAGACCACCCGATCCCCCAGGTGCGCCAGGGCCGGCTCCCACTCCCGATTGGTGCCGGGGTCAACGATCGAACACTGGCTGTTGCGGGCGATCAGCTCGGTGACGACCCGCTTGGCGCCCTGTGACTTTCCGCCACCGGGCGGGCCGAAGAACAGCACCCCCGGCGCGCCGCGCCGCTGCGCAGCGCCTTCGGGATCCAGCAGGACCGGACTCGGCCGACGGGTAGCCATGTTGCGGGCGAACAGGATTCCGGTCTCGTTGCCCAGCTCGTTGGACACCAGCGGGGAAAACCGCGCCCATTCTGTGGTGGTGGTGGGCTGGTCGAATTGGCTGCGGGGGCTGCGTTCCTCACTGCCGGGCAGACCCGTCTGCCACAGCCCGATCTGGGCACTGCCGCCCCACCGGCTCAAGGTGGTGTCGAGTTCCTCGGCGAAGTGCGTCTGCATCTGCTGGGCGGCATGATCGAGTGCGGCCCGACTGTTGGCGCCCACGGCGACGACGGTGGAGGCGCAGACCTCGCGTTCGAGCTTGCTGGCCCGCAGTTTGGCGTTGTACTCCTCGCCGGCGGCATACCGCTCGGCCAGATCGGTGTTGCTCGCCCGCACCGACCCTCGCTGGAAGGCCTGGTCATCGAGATTGCGCTGCGCGCGGTCGACCCGGTTCAAAGCCCGTTCTGCCGAGCGGGTGGTGATGTGCTGAAACCAGTCGACCTCGACGTCGCTGTCGACATCGACGTCGTAGATCGACAGCAGATACTCCGCACGCGGATACACCAGACCCGCTCGGGGAAGCTGGGCGACAGCGAGCATGCTCTGATAGCTCACCGGTTGCTGCCGGCGCCGAATGACCACCACCGCGGCCAGGGACGGCACGATGCGTCGCCACCAAGACCGATGCTGACGACGGGCGAGCTGGTCGCCGCAGTCGAACTCCGCGGGCATCAACGGCTCAAAGTCGGTGCGAGTCAACCGATCAGGACCACCCGGTTCGTGCGGGAAGGGCTCAGAAACCGCCCCCAACGACCAGCGGCGTCGATACCACCAGTGAATCTGGCGTGGCGTGGCGGGCCGGGCGTTGAACTGCCGCGGGATTTTCGTCAGCAGCTTGTCGACCATCTCGCGGTAGCCGGCCAGCGACTGCGGATCATCGGGGTCACGCCCGGCGACAACCGTCGCCACCTTGGCCAGACCACCAACCCCGCTGCGGCCCTCCATCCCGGCATCGACCGGAATGCGCAGTCCAAAGACCTGTTCGTAGAACGGTTCGATCTGGACGAACTGCTCCCAGTCGCGGACCTCCTGAATCCAGGCAGGATGGTGACCGTACCCAGAGATCATGCGCCGCAACAGTTGTCGCGGATTGATGCGCACATTGGCGCACCACAGCAGCATGCCCGACGGCAGCTGCCGAACCAGAGGGCGATGACCTCGCGCGACGGCGTCCTTGCGGTCGTAGGACATCATCCCGCCCGGCTGGCCATCCACCAGGAACTCGGCATACACGCCACCGGGGGTGAAGATCAGGTTGTCAATCACCTCATCCGGTGGAGACAACCACGCATCGCGGCGACCATCGACATCGGCGGTGCGCCGGGTGTGCACCAGTCCCTCCAGCATCCACAGGATGCGGTACAGCGGGCTGGGCCGCGACACCGGCATTTGCCGGGCCAGGAAGGTCAACCCGACGGTCAGGGCGGAACCGAACAAGAAGATCGTGATCGCGTGCCCGGAGTCCAGCCAGCGGCGGGTGGCCCACACCGTCGCTGCGGCCCCGAGCAGGAACGTCGCTCCATCCCAGATGCGCCACGGCGCGAACCACAGCCGCGTGTTGTCGTCGATGTGCGACAGGTAGATGGGAAAGTCGCGGACATCGGCGTAGACCCGTGCTCGGCGTGGCCTGTCTGCGTCGTCGGACACCTGGGACTCCTCGGGGATTTGCTGCGGTCAGAGGCTGATCTCGTCAGCCGAACTGGCCGGAAGTGATTCCGCCGCCGTGCTTGTCGACGGTGCCCTTCAAGCTCACCGCCAGGCCGACGCCGCCAAGGATGATGGCCGCGATGGCGATTCCGCCGAGCACCTTGCCGGCCGCCGCGCCGAATCCACGGACCAGGGAGAACGCTCCCGCCACACCGCCGACGAAGATGGCGATGATTGCCAACGGAATCTGCAGGGCCTGCCACAGCGAGGGAATAGCGGTGATGAGGTCACCGGCTGCCAGTGCCGTCTCGGTCATGATGTGTTCCTTCCAGTCGTGTCGATGTCTCAGTTCGGGGTCTCAGCGCTGCGCCAGTCGGTGTCCACCGTGGCCGGAACTAGCGCGTCATCGGTGGACACCGCCGGCGCGAAGTCGATCGCCGCCACCAGCCAGCGGCCACCCACCCCGGTCAGCGTCAGCGGATAGCTCAATTCCGTTGGGGCGTACTGAGAGTTAACGGCCGTGACGGCAGCCAGCACGCGCACGGTCTCTCCGTCGGCCGGTGTCGTCGGGGGCGGTGAGACGGCGGTGATTCCCGACACGGTGATGCTCTGATAGGCCCCGGCAACACCGATCAGCTTCGACTCGGCGGTCACGTACCGCTCCACCTGCCCGTCGCCGGTCAGGTAGGCGGTAAGGAATCCCGACGCCACCGAGTAGGCCGGGTCGGATTCACTCAATGTGGTCGGATAGCTCAGCGGCACGTCCGCCCCGGCCCCGGGCCCACTGATCCGGGCGGGCAGCGACGCTGCTCGTGGGCCGTAGCGGGACCACAGCACCGGCACCCGATACAGCGCCCGCTGCGGGCTGGCCGACTCGTAAGGCCGCTGCGTGACGCCGACGACCACGGAGAACACTTCGGCGTCAGCGTCTTTGCCCGCCATTCCCGCGTAGGTGACTGCCACCACCGTGGGGGTGTTGATCACCACCGCCGGGGTGGAGGGAAGCTGCAGGTTGGCATTGTCGACCGTGATGAACTGGTTCAGGCTCGCCACATCGGACTGGCTTGCCGTCAGCCATACCGACACGTAGTCCTGTGCGAAGGCGCTGACCACCGCCGACTTGTTCACTACTTCGCGTGACGGGGTGACGAGATCCGGTGGAGACCCGAACAGGAACTGCCACACCAGGTTCAGGCCGGCCAGGGCCGCCAACCCCAGCACCAGCGGCTTACCCGCCGCGGTCACCGCGCTCTTGCCGCGCTGCACTCGCCGCTGCCACGTCCTGCTCATCTGCATTCGGGGTTATCCCTTCGCTTCACAGCGGCTCGTGGCCGATGATCTTCAAGCTCTTGATCGCGAACGCGGCATCGACCGGATCGGACGCGGCCTGCCCGCCCAGCGAGGAGCCCGGCAGCGGCGCCAGCGTCAGCGGCGCCGGGAGGTTGAAGCCACCAGGAGTCGGCGTGGGACTCGCCCCGGGCTCGGGCTGTGCCGGTGGCCGTGAGGTCTGGCGGATCAGAATCCTGATCTTGGAGGCCAACACCCGCTTGATGGGCTGCACCGCCTCACCGTGGACGTTCTTGGTCTCCTGCGTCACCATCGTTTTGTCGGTGTCGTTGAACAGATACTGCACAGTGGTCACCACCCGGTACTGCCCCCACTGCGACACCCCGCTGGCGTCCTTGCCGACCCAGCCAGGGGTGAGGGAGATCGCGGTGATCATGTAGGTCTTCGACAGATCGATCTCGATCACCTGACCGTCGGCCCCGCCCCGCACGCACACGAACGCGCTGTGCGGATCAGCCCCGGCCATCGTCTGCGCCGACGTCGAGCCCGCCGCGCACGATCCCGCCGCATCGGCGCTGTAGGGCAACGGACGATCAGCCGACTCCGCGGCCGCCGGCTTAGGCGCCGCCGAGCGCGTCGGCGGTACCGCACCCGGTTCGGTGACCGAGGCGGCCGTGGGCCGGGCCGGTTCATCGGAGCCATAAACGACCACCGCGCCGATGATCGCCACCAGAACCGCGACCAGACCGGCCGCGGCGAAGCCCATCGCGATCTTGCCGTCGAACCGGCGTGGACGCTGCGGCTCGTCGTGCTCCCCGCTGTCGAGCGGAACCTCTACCAGACCCTGCGGCGCGCCCGGATCGCCATCTTCCTCGGGGTCGGCGTAGTCACCGAAAGCCTCACCGCCGTCGTCGTATTCGTCGCCCTCGTCGCCGTCGTAATGATCGTCGTCGGCGACCTCGTAGTCGGTATGCGCGCCCTCGGGCATGTCGTACTCGGGCGCATCCGGGTACAGGCTGTCGGGATCCTCGGATGCCTGCAACTGCTCAGTCCACTGCTCATTGGTCAACGCCATGACCGGCCTCCGTGAGGGTCGACGCGATGATGCAGTGCCGCCGCACCACGGGAGCTGATCCGGCGACGCTGCCCGTGCCCCGACAGCCAGCCCCGGCCGCGAAGCGATGTGCCGCCACCAGGAGTCGTCGGCGGCCCCACCAGCGTCGCCGGCCACAGCGCCGACCCCCCGGCACAGGTGAACCCGGCCGGTGTCGAAGTGTTCACGAGTGACGCACCTGTGCGGGCACCTCGGCAACCCGACATCGAGACCGACGCGCGGCCGCCGCGGCGCCCACCCCTGCCCACCAGTTTGCGAATCGCGCTGCTTACAAACAAAACACTGGCGACAGCGAGCGCGGCACCCGCCAAAAGGGAGACATTCGCCAGTCCCAGAGCTACGCTGTCCAACATGCTTCTCATGCTGACAGACAAGACATAGAAAGACAACACGTAAACAAATGTTGTTCAAGCCGAGTGTGGACAGATACGACGAGTTGCGCCGCGAGTGGATCGCCGAGCACTCCGCAATCTTCACGATGCAGATACGCCGCGCCGAGCTGCTGAACCGGCGCATCCGCCGCCGTCACCGCGAGACCGCCGGCGCCCGCCCCAACCCCTACGACGACCACGCTACCCATCCGTTGCTGAGCCGCGGCGCCAAGACCGTCGAGGCCAAACTTGAGCTCGCCATCGTCATCCTCGCCGCACTCGCGGCGCCACTGGGCTGGCCTGCGGGGCGGTTCATCTACCAGCGCATCGAGGCGTTGATCCCCGACCGGCTGCGTTCCTACCCCATTCCAGCGTTGCTGTTTGCTGCGGCCGTGCTCGGCGCGGTGACGACGCTGCTGTACGACCCCGGCCAAGGGTTCACAAGCGCGCTCCTGGCGCCCTGGCTGATGGCGCAGCTCCCAGCCGCAGCCCTGACCGCCGCTGTCTACGGCATCCTCAACGGCTGGCTGGCCATCGACGGCTCCACCGAGTGGTGGCCACTGACCCCACCAGCGCCGTCGGTGGAGCTGCCCGCCACACTGCTACCTGACGACCTGACCGCACCCTCACTGTTCGACACCGCGCCCGTGGCCGACCCCATCGACCGCACCCCACCAGGCGCCGGATCAGTCCGCTCGCTGCCACGATCCTCCCGGCTGCTCACCCTCGCGCTGGTGGTCAATGTCCTGGGCATCATCTGGACCCTGGCATCCGTCGGCGTCGGTGTGAAAACCGTTGTCGTGAAGTCGCTAACGCCATCGACCACCATCGGTGCCACCTACGCCGTTGCTGCGAGCAGTAGCGACGAGCACCTCGCCGAACACAGTGGATCACGCCGCGCCGACTGCCAGACTGACCGGTTCTTGGCCGCAAGCCTCGGACTTTAGTCCGGGGTGAGCCCATCCCGTGTGTTGCCGGCGGTCAGAGTGGTCGGGCTTGTCCGTCGATGTACTGCTTGATGATCGACAGTGGTGCCGGTTCGTTGTCGTTGCCGTTGAGATGGTGATCATAGATCGGCGTCTTTGCGGGTGTCCGACCATAGTCGGCGCACCAGTCCCGCGGCGCGTGAATACTGTTTGGTGTCAGTGTCTTCCTGGCCGCCGGTGCGTGACAGGATCGCCTTGATGGCCGTGTCGTACCGGTGCAGGAACTCTGACCAGTCCGGAATTTCCACGCAGGTTCCTACACCTCCGCGCACCAGCAGGCGTGCGTGCTCGCGGTCGGGGGGCAGCAGCTCCTGCCAGCGCAGTGTCGCCCCTAGGTCGCTGTTGAGGCTTTTGTGGGCGTCGGCCTGCCCGAACCCTTGACTGCGCCGGTTGGTCAGACCTGACCAGTTCTCGGCGGCCGTGAGCAGCTCTTCCTCGCGGGCGCCGAACATGATCACTGCGGCGCCGAAGATGTCGCGCAACTCGTTGGCATAGGTCTGCCCGTACACGGTGTCCAGCGACGAGGACGCCTGCACCGCGGCCATGAAGTTGATTCCCAAACCGCGGCCCTCTCCGACGATCCTGCGTAGCGAGGGAATCGGTGCGGTGTTGGGTAGTTCGTCGACGATCATCAACAATCGGTGCATCGGCTCGCGGGCCGAGGTCTTCTCGCGCCACCGCCGTACCAGCGAATCCAGCAACGTGACCGCCGAACCGGCCACCGTGCCGTCGGCCGGGGCCAACACGTACAGCGTTGCTTGCGGATCATCGAGGAAATCTGCGGTGAACGGTTTCGCGCCCGGGCGCTGCACCAGCGAGGTTCGCAGCCACGGCGTGATCGCCTTGCGCATGGTGATGGCCACCGAATCACGTTGGCGGGGATCCATTTCCATGATCCGCATCATGCCCATCGACAGTGTGGGGTACTGATGGCAGATCGCGGCGGCCTGCGCCCAGCCCGGTTCACTGGTGTTCTTCGGGTCAATGTTGTCCACCCCGGTCAGCACCCAGTCCATGCCCTTGCCGTTGCCCTGCGGACTGGCCGCGAACAGAAACGCCGCCAGTGGACCGGCCGCCTGGGACTCCCACACCCCGCCGTCGGAGACCTGATCGGCTCCAGATCCCAGACCGACGGTGGCCATCTGCATGATCGTCTCGGCCACCGTCAACGCCTCGTATGGGCTGTCGATGGTCACCGTCGGGTCGTAGACGTTGGCGACGATGCCTTCGGGGTACACCGGGGAAGTCAAGGGGCGCAGATCAAGCAGCGCCCGCGGCCCCCACCGGCGCTGCATCACGTTCTGCATCAGATCGTCTTTGGATGACACCACCACGGCCGGGCCGCCCCACAGCACCGCCGCCGGCGCCAGGATGCGCCGCGACTTACCGGTGTCCGATGGTGCGGACACCAAAACCATTGGGGCACTGCGAGGCACGTACAACTGCTCACGCTTGCCGACGATCCGGCGGCCGAAGCCGCAGTAGGTGGTGGGGGTGGGGGTGAAGCTCGGAGCCTCACTCACCGCCGGACTAGCCACAGCGCCGCTGACGGTGCAGTCCGTCGGTGTCGACGATCGCCGCGCGAACCGCCGCCACGATCGAATCACGCTGGCGGGGGTCGCAGGTCAGCGTGCGCACGACCGACTGGCCCAGCATCGGTGCTGACACCGAACACCGCATCGCCGCATGTGCCCAGCCCGGACTCTGCACGTCCTCGGGGTCGACGTTGGCCAGTGCTGCCCGCACCCAGTCCATGCCTTGCCCGTTGCCGAGTGGAGATGCCGCGAACAGTAGCGCGGCCAGCGGTTGGACCGCCTGCACATCCCAGAAGTCGGCGGGCCGACTGCGGCCCATGCCGGGTCGGCCCACCCTGAGCAGGGTTTCAGCTTGGACGATCGCCGTGTGTGCGCTCTCCACATCAACGGTCGGGTCATCTGAAGGCATGTCCAAATCCTGGCAGATAGATACAGAGTCGGTCAATACGTGAACAATGAACGAACAGCGGTTAGGTGGGTGGTTGAGCCTGCCGCCGGTCCTGGGACTCGCGCAGCCAGTCGGCCGCCCGCGCGCGGTTGGTCCGCATCTCTGGAGGTAGCGCCTGCTGATGCCCGTAGTGCACGTCCTCTGCTGTGAGCAGAGTCAGCGTGTCCTCGTCGAGGTCGGTGCCCAGATCGGGGTCGGACAGGTCGGCACCACTCAATCCCAGCGAGCTCACGATCCGGCTGTTGCGGTTCACCTGCGCCTTCTCCACCATGGTGCGCACGAAACGCCCGTTGCCTAGGCCGTCGATGACACGGATGACATCGCCTTCGCTGCTGGTGATGTGGGAGTTGTAATACTGCGCGAAACTCTCCCGCAGCGACAGCAGCGCGCCCGGTGCGAAGGTGTCACCGTCCTTGGCGGCCAGACCTTCCATGATCGCTATCAACTGATCCGGGTTGTATGAGGCGTATTCGATGAGGGTGGCGAAACGCGATCGCAGTCCGTCGTTGGCGGCCAACACGCGCTGACTGGCCATCGGATAACCGGCGGCGATGACGACCATCTCGTCTCGGTGGTTCTCCATGAACGGGACCAGGGTGCTGATGATGGCCTGCCCGTAGGGGTCACCCGACCCGTACCCGGTGTGGATGAGGTCGCCGAACTCGTCGATGAACACCGTGGCGCCCAAACCTTCCTTGAGCTGATCGCGGGTGTTGTTCTCGGTGTCACCGACATGACGGCCGACCAGTTTGTCTCGGCGGGTTTCGTAGACGTCGGGCCGGCGCAGCAGCCCCAGACCGCAGAAGATACGGGCAACCGCCCGGGCTGAGGCCGTCTTGCCGACTCCAGGGGGACCCATCATCAGCAGATGCCGTGATACCGGCGACGTCGGCAACCCTTTGCGCTGCCGCAGGACTCGCGCGATCGAGTCGTTTCGCAGTTCGGTGATCCGCGCTTTGACCTCATCGAGGCCGACCATCGCCGCCAACTCCGCTTCGGCCTCAGCCAGCAGCGTCTGCGCTGAGCGGGCCGACTCCGCAGCGGCCCGCTGCTCGGCGCTGGTCTCGGTGGAAGGGTCCCAGCGATCCGTGCGCGTCTCGATCGTTTGTGGATCCGTGATCTGCAGTCCGAAGGTCGGATCCGACAGCGCGGTCTGGGCACGCTCGAAACCGGGCCACTGCACGCGGATGTTGGTGAGGACCGTCCGGGCCTCCTCAGGCTCGCCCTGGTGGCGCAGCACCAGCGCCCGACAAAACAGCGCGTCGCGGGTCAGCTCGTCGCTGGCCTGCTGGGCGCTGGGCTTCCACCCTGACGTGGTGTCGTCGGCGGGAGGGTTGATCACCAGTTCGACGGCTGCCAACGCTCGATCGCTGAGCCCCAAAGACGCTGCCGCCCAAGCCTCCTGCAGGCTCGCGGCCCTGCGCAGATGCGGTTCGCCATGCCACTGGCGGCAGTTGCTCACCGCGACCAGCACATCAGGCCAGCGTTTGGTGGCCGTGGCCAGAACCGACCGCACATAGCCCACCGAAGGAGTCGCCGGCAGCTCGGCCATGGCGTCGTCGGCGCCCTGCCAGTTCTGCTCGCGAATCAAGGCCGCAGCGTAGGCCAGCCGTGCAGTGGTGGTGTCGACAATCGGCATGCGCACATAATCGATGTCGAAGTGGGCTCCCAGATCGGCGGGCCGGTGCTGAATCCGCAGCAGACCCTCGCCGAGCCGGTCAGCGTGGCTGGCCAGCCGCTCTAGCACCTGCATGGAGCGCTCCCCTGTCGCATACCGGCCCAACCAGGCGTCGGCCAGTTCCGGGTTGTCCCCGGTGGCCAGGACGAACACCTGCGCCGCTTTATCCGGAGAACTGTGCAGCACCTTCATCGCGGCACGAAGCGCCTGCAGTGAACGGTCATCGATCACGGTTGCAGCGCTCCCGTCCGCAGATGGGTCAGGAACTGCGCTTCATTGCGGGGCCGCATCACCGACAACCGCACCCCACGCACCGCCGGGGTGCCGATCACCAGTTCATCCGGGGATTCCTGCACGATCGTCACATCGGCGTCGGAGTCCACCGATCCCACGGTCACTAGACTGCGCCCCCGCTCACCGACACCACCGGCTAGCCCCTCGCCGTCGGCCACGATGACCGTCGGTTGCCGCACCGGGTCACGATCACCGGCCAGGCTGATCCGATAATCGCTGTCGCACAACGGTCGCCACACATCGGGACGATCACTGTGAATCAGGATCACCGCCCCGGCGGCACTGGTCCGCAGCAGCAGCGGGATCACGACCGGCAGGTCAGCGCTGATTGAAACCCGTGTGGCCCGAAGCGGATCGGTCAGCGGCATCAGGAACGGGACCCCGGTGACGGTCATGCCGAACATCGGCCCCGACGGACCTACCGGAATCTTCAGGTCGGAGCCGTCGCCCAGCAGACGTGGCGACATCTCCAGGTGCAAAGCCCTGTCCCCCAACGGTAACGATGCCAGCAGGGAGTCGAAGGCCTGACCGGAGACCGGCTGCAGCGCCAGCAGTGGAGGGTGGGTCAACGGGGCGTCGGTGTGGAACCGCACCAGGCCGGCGACGCGGGAGCCGCCCGCGCAATCACCGAACAGCCTCACTGTGGTGACGGTGCGGTGTGCCCGCACCGTCCACAGGTCGTTGAGCATCTTGGTGCTCAGGTCGCGACCGGCGATGCGGTAGGTGGTCACGTAGTCGGCGTCGGCGTCCAGGTTCGACCAATTCTCCTGCACCCGATCCAGATCGGTGTCGTTGAGCAGAGCGGCGATGGCTGCGCCCATCTGGGGCGCGGTGCAGGTCACTGCCCGGCAGCCCGCCCGCAGCACCGCTTGGCGCACCCGTTCGGTGGCCGCCGCGGCGGCCGCGGCGGCATCACCGCGATACAGCATCGCCGCCAGACATGCCTGCGGACACAGCCGCAACACCAGCCAGGAGCGGCGGTCGCCGACAGCGGCGCGGTCGCCGACGATCTCGGCGTACTTCGGGGTGTAGCTGCCGTCGGCGGCCACCCGGCTGCCCACCTGCACCACGTCCACCGAGTGCAGCTCCAGACCAGCGAACTGGCTCAGCCGCGACTCAATCGCCTCCAACGGGATCGTGTTGATGGTCTCTGCTCCCGTCGGCACCAGCACCGTGGGCGAGAACGCGCGACCGTGCAGCGCGATCATCGTGACTGCGTACTGGCCGTCCCAGATCATCCCCACCGGCCCCGCACCGGGCATGTCCACGGTGAACGGTTCGGGGATACGGGTGCGGGCCCGGCGGGCACTTCCGCGGTGCCGGAAGTACACAAACCGCGCCCACCGCGCCAGCCAGCCGGCCGCCGTCGCACCGTTGTAGCTGACGGTCACCACCATCAGCACCACACCCAGGACCAGCGGAATGAGCCACCACGGCACCGGTGAGGCCGCCACCAGAATCGCCGCGGCGATCAGTTCGGCGATCACCACCAGCTTCAACCGCAAATCCAGCCGCCAGCGTCGAATCTGCTCACCGAATCCTGCGTGTGGGCCAGGGATTTGCTCATCGAGCACGGTCACGGTCGCCCCCCTACTGTCCTCGTCGCGATTTCGACATCGACGTCACCAGCAGCACCACGCCAAGCACCAGCAGCAGCGTGGTGCTTCCCGCCACCGCGAGGATCATCGGCCGATGATCCGCCGGTGGGGGTGGCGCCGGAGGCCCCAGCGGTCGTGTCAGGTTCTCCCGAGGTGCCGGGATTTCGGGTACATCGAAGTTCAGCGCAGCCAGCGGGTCGATCACCCCGTAGCCGACTCTGTTGTCCACCACCGCGGCCGGGGAGTGTGCGGTCTGCTTGATCCGGTTGATCACCTGTGCGGCAGGCAGATCGGGATACTTGGCGCGGATCAGCGCCGCCAGTCCCGACACATACGCGGTAGCGAAGCTTGTGCCGCTCATCGGCTTCAGCTCCGAGGTCTGCGGATCGACGGTGGCGTTGATGATGCCCCCGGCGGGGTTGACCCCCTCCACGAACAGACCCGGAGCACCCACCCCGACCCACGGCCCAGCCAAGCTGATGTCGGCTCCCTCGCTGGTCTGCGCGGGCTGACCCCGGTCATCGGTCGCACTCACCGACAGCACATAATTGGAGAACCACGACGGCGTGCTGATCGTCACGACCCCACCCCAGTTGCGGGGATCATCCACATTGGTGGCGTCGATGTTCGGGTTCTGGGAACACCCTGTGCCCATGGGCATTCCGGCGCTGGCGGCATTGGCGTTTCCGGCCGCGGCCACCAGCACGACATCCTTTTCCATCGCCGCATACCGCACCGCGGCCCCCAGCGTGGTCTGGTCGACCGGCTTGGTCACCGGCACACACGACACGATGGACATGTTGATCACCCGGGCACCGAGGTTGGCGAGGTGCACGATCGCGCGTGCCAGCGTGCTCACCGTGCCCGCTCGTGCGTCATCGTCGTTGCCGCCGCGTTCGCGCACGAACATGCCCGAGGACTGGCGGACCGAGATGATCTCGGCATCCGGCGCGACCCCGACTAGGCCGTCGCCCTCGGCCGGGCTGGCGCCGATGATGCTGGCGACCACGCTGCCGTGGGTGTCGCAGTCCGACAGCCCGTCACCGCCCATCACGTAGTCGCCGCCGCCGCGCAGGTGGGGTAGACGCGGAGAGGGCCACACGCCTGTGTCGATCACCCCGACCGTCACGCCGGCCCCACGCCCGGCCGACTTCCACAGCTCCGGCAGATTCATGAACGTCTGCGCTGCCGGCGGCACGGCCACATCGGTGCCCGGCATCAGCGCGTTGGCGGGGCATTCGTAGCGTTGCTTCATCGGCTCGTCCGGGCCGGGTTCGCCATCGGCAGGAACAGCGGTCGGATCGATCGCCGGAGGTGTGATCGCCGTGGCGGTGGCCGACGGCCACATCAGCGCAAGCATCGCGGCCGTTCCCGCGACCGCCAGACGACGCCCGATCCCCACGAAGCTAGCCATCACATGTTCCTTGCCAGGGCCAGCAGGTTCAGCAGCCATACCGCGACCGGGGGGACCGCCACGATCAGCAGGTATTCACACCATTCCACGATTTTGCGGAACACCGGGGAGAACACCTTCGCCGGCACAACCGCAGCGGCCCCCATTCCGGCGATGCCCAGCGCAATGATCACCGCTGCCGCCGCGTAGGCCGCCACCGGGCTGGGCCAGGTCAGCGCGTACTTCACGGTCGTGACCATGACCATCAGCACCGAAGCCGCCACCACGGTGATCGCCTGACCCCGGGCGGCGAACGCCCTGCCGCGCAACAGCAGCACTGCTGCCAGCAGCCCGATGAACACCGTCGCCAGCCACCAGCGGCCCTGCCCCGGTTCCACGACGAACACCGAGGCGCCCACGAAGAAGATCGCCACCGCGATCAGCAACGCACTCAAGTAGACGTTGGCCGCCTCGGCTCCCCGGCGCAGGTCCTCCACACTGGGTGTGCCCTGGTGCTCGGCGGCCACCAGCGCCTCTTTGGCGATGGCGTCGGCGTTATCAAAAGTGTCCTTGCCAGTGACTGTGGGAAACGGCGGCACCGGGATACCGGCCATGCGGGCAGCGATCTTCGGCGCACCGGTCAGCACGAACAAGGCCAGCACCATCACCACTACCGACAGGTTCTGCAACGTCGCCCCGGTCAGCGCATGGACGACGGCCAGCGCCGCCAGGCCGATGCCGACGATGACGATGGTTGCCATCAGAGCGCGCGGGGCTGGACTGAGCCTCCACAACAGCGCAGCCAAGACCACCGCCACCATC
This sequence comes from Mycobacterium dioxanotrophicus, assembly GCF_002157835.1. NCBI lineage: Bacteria > Bacillati > Actinomycetota > Actinomycetes > Mycobacteriales > Mycobacteriaceae > Mycobacterium > Mycobacterium dioxanotrophicus. Next base: position 76,205 of record NZ_CP020810.1, read on the forward strand.
ACCGCGAAGGTGAGGTGCCAGGGTCCGACGCTTCCCGGAGCAGCCATGAACGCCGCCGCCGGGCAGGCGATCAACGCCCCCGGAAGCCATAACGCGTTGGCGGTCACCGAGTCTCGCTGCTGCCTCCACACCAGTGCCCCACCGATGATCAGCAGCAGTCCCAGTCCCGCAGCGCCGGCGGTCGGGATCAGGTTCCACTCCTGGCCTGCGCCACGGTTACGCGACCACGCCAGCATCAGCAGCCCCGTGGTCACCGCCACTGCAACAGCCACGATGATCCCGGCCACCAGCCGGGCCGTGGCAGCAGTCACCACAGGGGTGCGGGCCTTGTTCAGCACCGCCACCGCCGACGACGGGGACTCGATCACCGGTGTGAATTCGACGTCGGCGTCGATCACCTCCAGCACCAGCAGGTCGCCGTCGACCACCCCCTGCTGACCCAGTGTCTGTGTCCGGTCCAGCGGCCTTCCGTCGATGTGGGTCAGGTTGACCAGGCCCGGGCTGACCATGCCGTTCTCGTCGGGGCTGCGTAGCCCCTCTTCACCGCTGTCATCGGTCTGCAGTCGGCGCACCAGGGAGTCGACCACCGCCGCCACCGGGGAGCTGGCCGGAAGCGTCACGTCGTGTTGGCGGCCTTCGAACAGCACCGCCACATTGACCTGCTCGGCCAGACGGACCTGACGCGCCGGGACCGCCCCCTGCGTGCTTCGCTCCGTCGCTGCCGTCATCGCCACCCCTCACCTTGCTCGGGCCACTGCGGTCGATACCCCGGGTCTTTGTCAGCGGCCTTGACGAACCCGTCGGCCACCGACGCCGCAGCCTCGATGAACGCACGCCGCGTCGCAGGTGCCAGACGGTTGAAATCAACGGCGGTGGCATCGCTGAGGTGTGGGTCGTAGGGGATGTCGTGCACCGCACGCACCACCCGCTCAAACCCCTCATGCAGATTGCGGACCGCCTTCGTCGGCGTGATCTTGTTGACGTTGCTGATCACCATCACCGCCTCCCGCACCAGGCCCGGATAGCCGTGCGAGATCAGCCAATTCAAGGTCTGCTGGGCTGCCTCGGCGCCGTCGTAGCGGGTCGTCGAGGCCACCACCACCGCATCGGCCATCGACAACACCGCCGCGGTGATGTCGTCGCGCATCTGATTGCCGCAGTCCAGCAGTGCCACCGGATACACGCGTGCCAACCGCTGCCAGGCCATCACCAACTCACGGCCGGTCAGCACCGCATCGCCGGGATCACCGGCGAGCACCTCCAGCCCTGACGAGGAGTCGATGCCCAGGTGGTGCCGAAAATCGCTGTAGGAATGAAGATTCGGATCGGCCAACAGCGTGCGCCACGTGCCCGTGCTCGGTTCGTTGATCCGCTTGGCCAGGTTGCCCGACGCCGGGTTGGCGTCAATGGCCACCACCTTGTCACTACGGTAATGGGCCAGCGCCGCACCGATTCCCAAAGTGGTTGTGGTCTTGGAGACCCCACCTTTTTGCTGCAGCACCGCAATGACGTAGGTGCCGCGAAGGTTGACCTTCAACCGGCGACGCAGATCATTCCACTCACGCTCATCGGCGCTGATGGCGCTAAAGAAGACTGCCCAGAGATGCTAAGCGAAATTGCCCAGTTGGCTTGAGTGGCTAAGGTTAGCAGGTTCGTCGTTGCAGGGGAACGATTGTGCCGTCGCCGGGGGTGCTGGGGCGGGCAGCTTCTGGAGTGGTCAGCAAAGCGACGATGGTGATGGGTTCGCCGCAATGCGGGCAGGAACGGGTGGCGGCCGGCTGTGGGGCGGGTGGCCGGGCCTCGGTGACGGTGGCGGCGGTGTCGCTGTGTTTGCGTTGCTCCCAGGCGTGTTTGCGGCAGCGGTCTGAGCAGTAGATCTTGGTCGGTGTGGTGGCGGTGAATTCGGTCCAGCAGGCTTGGCAGGAACGGGTCTCAGCTGACATGGGCGGCGACCGCCTTACGCATCGTTTCGGCGGTGGCTTGGTGGTTGCGCAGCCGGTAGCTGGGTCCGTCGATACCGACCACGGTGGCGCGGTGCAGTAGCCTGTCCAACATGGCGGCTGCGACGGTGGCGTCTCCGAAAGCGGTTGCCCAGTCAGCGATCCCAACATTGGTTGTCAGAATCGTACTCGACTTCAGATACCGTTGGTTGATCACCTGGAACAACGCGGATGCCCATCGCCGGGCAGCGGAAGGTAGCCAAGTTCGTCAATCACCAACAGTTTCGGTCCGGCGAAGAACCGCATGCAGGTGTGCCAGCGGCCTTCCAGGGCGGCTTTGTGGCAGCGGGCCGCCAGGTCGGCGGCGGTGGTGAAATACACCCGGTGGCCGGCCTCGACCGCGCCGCGGGCCAACGCGACGGCCAGCATGGTCTTGCCGACCCGGGTGGGCCGACGAACAGCACGTTGGCCGCGTCGTCGAGGAAGCGCAGACTGGCCAGGTCGTTGATCAGTTTGGCGTCGACCCCGGGCTGGGCGGCGAAATCGAAATCGGCCATGGTCCAGGGTTCGGGCAGACAGGCGAACCGCAACCGTGAGGTCAGCCGGCGGGCTTCGGTGGCGTTGACCTCGATCTCCAACAGCCGCTCCAAAGCGGCGGTCAGGGACAGGTTTTCGGCGCGGGCGGCATCGAGGATGCGGGGTAGCGCTTCGGCTGCGTCGCCGAGTTTCAGATAGGACAGATGTGCCCGGAGTTGTTGGTATCGGCGGGCTTCGCTCATCTGTGGGACGGTTTTGCTCAAGGGGTTACTCCTGGTTCTGTTCGGTTGGATGGTGTTGGGGAACAACGGATAGCCGTGCTGCGGTCGCCGCATAGACGGCCAGATCGATCACTACCTTCTGGGCGGGATCGTTCGCCGGGGCACCACGCAGCCGCGCGGCCTCGGCAACGGCGGCCACCGAGGGCGGTCGCCGGGTCTTATGAGTGCAAGGCCTGGCCGTCGAGAACCCCGATAGCACTGCCTGTTCGAGCGCGACGACGTGACCGGCATCGCGCACCACCGCGCCGCTGCCGTCGACCGCGCGGCGGTGCGCGGCAACAACGGCTCCCGATGCCGTGGTCAATTGCACGGTGTCAGAGCCCAGGCGGTGGGTGACGGTCACCGTGGCCCGGCCAGCCCGGCGGCACCGAGTACTGATTGCCCGCCAGGACACCAACGCTTGTGGAGTGACGATGCGGTGTTCGGTCAACTCGGCCGGATACGAACCCGTCGGCAGTGACCGTAGTGGTTCGGCATCGGCCAGGGCGCCGACGGTGGTGGCCTGCCCGTCGCGGCGCCGGCGGCGCCCGTCGAGCTTCACGCACAGCCGGTCCAGCGACGCCTGGGCTTGCTCGATCGTGGTGTCGTCGGTGACGGTGCGCCACCAGCGTTGGGCGGCAGCGTGATTGGACTTCTCCACCACACCCTTGCGGTTGCCCCGTCGTGGCGGGCACACATCGACGGCGACAGCGTAGTGTTTGGCCACCCCGGCGAACGCCGCGGTGATCCGGCCCGATTCGGGATGACATACCGTGGCCATCCGGTCGAACCGCCACCGCTGGGTGACCCCACCCAACCGGATGCTGACCGCCTCGATCGCTTCCACGACGTGCGCGAAGTCCTCGGCCGGGCCAGCGCCCCGCGCCAGCGGCTCGAATGGGCCAACGCCCCGACCAGCAGGTGGGCATGCCGGTCAGCCGCCCACGATGCTGGTGGATCGGGCAGCTCGACCCAGTCCCACTGAGTCTCGACCCCGGGCGGATGATCGATGACCGCGACGTCGCGGCCCTTGACCGACTGACACGGCTCGCAATGCGGTCGCAGCCCCAGGTTTCGGATTGCCAGGGTCAGCGACGGATACGAGCCGGTAAAACCTAGCTCGACGAGTTCGTCGAACAGGGTTGAGGCCCACAGGTGCGGATCGTCAGCCAGGCGGATCCGGCAGTACTCGACGAACGGATCGATCACCAGCGGTTCAGAGCGTTGGCGTTGCCCGGGTACTCGTTCCCCAGCCAGATAGGCCCGAACGGTTCGGCGATTGATCCCGAGATGGCGAGCGATCGCCGATATCGACCAACCCTGCTCCCGAAGCGCATGCGCTTCCACATCACCCTCCAGCGACAGCAAACGACGGCCCTCCCATTCATCAGCGGAAACACAACTCCGCTGACGATGAGCAGAACCCCGACAAGCAGTCCGACGACACGCCGAACCACCGCTGCCAACTGGGCACTTTCAATTAGCGAGACTGAGCACTTTCACTTAGCGCCATCAGCGCCCGGCCCCAGATTGATGCGCGTGGTCTTGTATAGCCGCTTGCGCCACCCCGATTCAGGCGACGGCTTGTACGGGCGAACCAGGTCGGCTTGACGCACCTGGGCCTGCATCGGCCCCACCGATTCCCCGCCCCGGGCAGGCCATGTCGCAGGCTGGGGCGGTCGCGGCGCCCACCCGGGCGGCGGAGGCGGCGGGCCACCCGGCGGCGGCGGAGGCGGCGGCTGATGTGTGCCCGAAGGCCGATACCCGCCAGAGCGGCCAGGCGGCGGTGCAGGAACCGCGCCCGGATCGCGCGGCGCACCGAGGGCGTGACGACCCGCACCCGCAGGTGGAGCGGCAGGATTCGGTGGCCCAGCAGGGGGATAGTCCACCGGTGGCCGCGCCGACGGTGCCTGTGGGGGTGGTGCCAGCGGGTACGGATCGACCGCCGGCATCCGGGGATCGGTGTGGGCATCGCTGGGCTCAACACCGTTGTGGGGATGCTCGACCGTGCCGGTCGGCTCCGGCGCCGCCGCGGCGGTGTCTGGCGCGGCCGGCGCCTCGGGCTCCTCCGGCTTGAGGTACTGGCTGTAGAAGTCTTGTTCGCTCACAATGACTCGATCCTGTTGCGCCGCACGGGCCTGCCTCCTAGCACTGCCTCAGTATCGCACATTCCAGACATATTCAGACAGTACGTGAACACAATTTTTGTTTGATGTTGGCGGGTGGGTTGATGGGTGGTCTGCCCCATACTCTGCGATGGGTCGTGTTGTGTGGCCCCTATCGGCGAGAGGTCCGGTCGTTCCACTCGCGGATGCCGACCATCCCCAGCACCGCCGTCACTGACGACTTGATCGCCGCCGTGGTGCCCGGTGTGATCAGCGTCCACCACGAGCCGTTTTCACTGCGGATCGGCCCCGTCAGGACCCGCCCCAGCGCCGTGTCGGTCACGGTGGCCGCGGTCCTGCTCACCTGGATTTGACCCGCGGTGTCGGGAGTCATCGCGGTCATCGACAACTCCATGATGGGGTTGTCGGCGGCCATGGTGACCACCCGGTACTGGTCGCTGTCCATCCCCAGACTGGCGAACACCGTCGCCGCGCTGTGCTCGCCCCGCGCCACCTGTCCTAGCGCTTCGAGCAGATTCGCCGTCGGAACCGACACCGCGTCGAACTGTGCAGGCTCCACCTGCGGCCCACACACCGGCAGCAGGCGGTCGACCAGACTCGACACCGTCGCCGAATGACCCAGGTACTCCACCGTCAGGTCATCCTCATGTTGGATCGCCGACACCGAGACCTCACCCCGGCGGGCGATGGCCAGCCGAAGATGCTGCCCGCCGCGACGAATCATGGCCGCCAACACCACATCTGGTGCGCCCAGGGTCTCCAACCACAGGCGCACCTGCGGGTGCACCTCATCGCCGAACACCAGCCCCTTCTCGCGCAGCACCTCCACACCGGGATGCCCCCACGGACGCTCGGCGGGATCGCCGGTATCGGTGAAGGGTCGAGTCACCAGCACCGCCGGCATCCGCTCCACCCCGCACAGCGCCTGCAGCAGCCACAGCGCCTCTCGGGTCACCTCCATCGAGGTGGCCGGCTGAGGTCCGGTCGCCGTCGGCGCCGGCCGATTCACGAATGTCGGTCGCCCCGCCACCGTTGGACTCCTTCGTTGCTCAATTGGTCACCACCTGTTCGCCCATGACAACGGCCCGGCCTGCCTTGGTGCAGGGCCGGGCCGTGTCGTGCTCGGAGCTTTTCTGGCGCACGCGCCACGCGAGCCCTGAGCTAAGCGAGGTACTGTGCCTTGATCGCGGCGTCCTTCTGGATCACCCCGTCCAGGCCCATCCCCAGCGCCGCCTTGGCCGCGTGGAGCTTCTCGCGCAGCCCGTCGACGTAGGTCAGGACCCGGGTGTAGTCCTCTTGGAATCCCTCGCCGCCGCCGCCCTTGAAGTGCTCCATGGTGCGGGCCTTCATCGACATGGCGTCGCTGTGCACCTCTGCCGTCAGGAGTTCGCAGGCGCCGATCATCTCCTTGCATTCCTCGATGATCGGCACGTTGTACTGAATCGTCATCTTGTGCTCGCTTTCTCAGTTCTCAGTTGGTCTTTGGTGACTCGTTGAAATCGCTCAGGCCGATCACACCGACATGGTGTCGATGGCGCTGAGGTAGGTGGCCGCGTCATCGTCGCCGGCGGTCAGATGTGCCGCGGAGGTGTTCATCTTGTCGGCGTGGTCGGCCTGCATGGTGGCCTGCTGGGTGCCGTAGGACTGCAGGTCCTCGCCGGCACGCTGCAGCGCCACCTGCCCCTTGCCCTGCATGCCTGTGGCGGCGTGCTGCAGCATTGAACCGAGCTGCTGGACCATCGCCCGCAGCCGGTCCTCTTTCTCCGACATCGCCGAAGAGTCGCCATGCATGGCCTCGATGTCGCCATAGATGTCCATCGTGAGTCCTTCCCCGAATGTTGTTTGCCCCGAACCGGATCGCCGGTGTTGGGATTACTGCCTACGCGTTGGCGGTTGCCCCCGCTCACCTGTCAGACCGGCGCCCCCTTGTCTCCAGGTTCACTGGCCCGTGTCAGGCCCCCTTCCCCGGTGATCACCGGCATCGCGTCAGCTGATCGGAACAAATCGGCCGCCGAGACCAGCACCTGGCCCGGTTCGATCTGTTCCTTCTTTTCGTCGTTGTTGGTTTGTGCTCCCGCCGCAGCAGCACCGTGGGCCAAAGGCGCCATCGCCCCGCCCATGCCGCCACCGGCTGAGGCCGGAACTGTGGTGGCTTGAGGCCGCACCTCGCTGAACCGTGACGTGCTCTCACCGGTGGCCGGGGCCGCACTGACCGCCGACGCCCACGAGCCGGGACTGCGCAGCGCCGCCGAGGCCGCCGAGACCGTGCCCGCCCCACCGAAACCGCCTCCGCCGCCACCGGCCAACGACGCGTTCACCGCGCCCCCGGCCAGCGGTGTCGCCGTCACCCAGTCCGACGCGGCGGCGCCATCAAGGCCTGCTTCAGGACTCAGGTTCGCCGCCGAGGCCAGCGATCCCATCTGACCGAGGAACTGCTGCGGCAGTTCGGTCAGGCCCTTGAGCGGGCCACCGCTACCCACCGACTGGAACAGCGACATCGGCATCTGCCCGATCGTGGGCAGCATGCCGGTCATCTGCTGGAAGAAGCTGTCCATCGGGGCGCTCGCCTCAGCAGAGGCCTGATCCAGCCCTGGAGTTCCCGCGCCAGCACCACCAGTGGTCGACGGCGGCGCCGGTGGCAGCGGCGGCACCGTCTGCAGCGGCACCGACCCCGCTTCATAGGCGTACTTGTTGCTCACGCCCTGCATCCACATCCGGCCGTAGTCGACGCGGTTGGCGATGATCAGCGGTGTCAAGAATCCGAGGAAGTTGGCGTTGTTCAACGCCACATGCTCGGACTGATTTGCCGCCACCTCGCCGGGGTGAGGGGTGGCGAACTTCGATGTCTCAAAGGACGCGGCAGTGGCGTCGATCGCCATCCCGGCCTCAGCGACCATCGCGCCCGCGCTGGCCAGCCACCCCAGATGGGGAGTGTGCGCCAGACGGGCGATCTCCCCACTGAGCGACGGCCAACTGGCCGCCATGGCAGCCTCGGTCGAGATGTGCCCACCGAGCATGCCGATGATCGCCGCTGCCAGCGCCTTGAGGTTGGCGGCCGAGGCGAAGAAAGACCCCGCCCCAGGGCCCAGCCAGAACTGCGCCGAGGTCGCCTCGGGCGGCTCGGCCTGGTAGACCCCGGGTGGCATGACTTCTGCTGCTCTCTAGATCACCGCGTTGATGACCGCGCCGGCCGCTTCGTCAGCCACCGTGGTGACCACGCCCGCAGTGCCGTTGGCCAGGCTATAGAGGGCCTGCTGGCCCGCTGCTGCCGCCAGAACAGCGGCGATATCAGCCGAGATAGCGCCGATCTTGGCGACATTGGCCGCCGAGATCTCATCGAGCCCAGGCGGCACGACCGCGGCCGCGGCCGCAGCCTGAGCGGTGTGGCCAGCAGCCTCGGCCGACAGTGCAGCGGTCGCGGCCGCCGCGGCCGCCACCCCACCCGGTTCCATGAAAACTGACAGTGCCGACATAAGCGTGCTCCTTACTGCTCCCCGTAGACGCAACCTAACACATCGTTAGGCACTTCGTACACACTTCATACACATGAGCCGGTCCTTTCTGGGACACACCGTCATGTGTTTGCTCCGTTACTCCACCACGACCTGCTGACGTTGTCACTACAGTTCACCACGAATCAGCGGACTGCTCATGCAGAGATTTCCCGGGCGGCGGTAGCGCCACCTGCATGAGCTGGCGGCCCAGCTTTCGATACACCAGTTCACCCCGCCCAGGTGCCCGTGGAGCAGGACGCACCCCGTCGACAATGACGCCGTCGGCGCGGGTGCCGTCAAGGATGAGCACCCCCGCCCCGGCGCGATCCATCGCGGTCACCACCTTGTTGTGGGCGCTCGTTGCCGCCCATCCCGTGCCGTTGAGGCTCGCCAACACATGCACCCCCATTTGCCGTCCACGTTCGATCACCGGCTCCAACGCCGGCATCAGCCGCGACGTCATCGAGGACCCCGGTGCGTTGAACAGGTGCAGATCATCGATCACGATGAAGTACCGAGGACCGCTGAACCGCCACTGCGCCCGCTCATGAGGCGTGGCGTTCTCCGGCGGCCGACGTTCGCTGGTGAACCTCTTGGCAAGATGAGCCGCGATCGCACCGACATCCACCGCCGGGTTGTCGACGTGTAGGGCCAGATACTCCGGTTCGATGTAGGCCGCCAGCTTCAGATCCGGGTCCAACGCCACGATCTGTGCTTCTGCGGGCGAGAACGTGTCCTGGATTGCGCTGACCAGCGTGCGCATCACCGTCGTGCGGCCCGACCCGCTGCTGCCCACCACGTAGAAGTTCGTTGCCGCGGTCAGATCCACACCGACGGTCTCGAGGGCGACCTCGCCCACACCCAGCTTGAGGGTGCCCGCAGGAACCGGCCCCAGCTCGTGCCAGTGCAGCTCGGTGGGCAGTTCAGGCAGCGGGGGCGCCACGTCAACTCCCCGCCGCTGCCAGGACTGCGCGATCAGCTGACACGTCGCCTCCACCGAGGACTGGTCATACGTCACCGCGCCGTGGGCGTCGGCCGTCACCGCCGCCGTCGCCACCGGAGCGCTCATCAGGAAGTGCAGCCCGCCGCGCTTGAGTCCGCGGCCCGGCTGGTCTGGCACGGTCTTGGCGCGTTCCCGATCCCCCATCTCCGATTCGCGGTAATCGGCCATCCGCAGTTCGATGCGGGTGCCGAACTTACTGTTGAGGTTGTAGGGCAGGGTGACCCACTGGTCGTTGGTGACCATCAGGTGGATGCCGTAGTTCAGCGCCGACGCCGACCCCAGTTCGGTGATCCGAGTGAACAGCTCCTGATCCTTGATCTTCAACGCCGCCAAGTTGTCGACGAACAAGAACACATCACCGTATCCGTCCTCGGGCACCTCACCGGGCTTGCCGGCGAACTTACGGGCCCGAAACTCCGTGAGGTCGATTCCGGCCAACTCCCAGTTGCGCACCCGGCCGGCCAGCAGACGCTCGACCTCGCTGAGGATTCGGGTGATCCGCTCCTCATTGCCCTGCCCGGCGACACCGCTCATATGCGGCAGACCCGACATGTTCTGCAGCTTGCCGCCGCCGAGGTCGATGCAATAGAACTGTACTCGCTGCGGGCTGTGCGACACCGCGAGGTTCGCCATAATCGACTGCAGCGCAGTGGATTTCCCGCTCTGCGCCGCGCCGATGATGGCCGCGTTGCCCTTGCTTCCCGACAGATCCACGCTCAGCAGCTTCTGGCTGTGGTCGAACGGATCATCTTCGCGGGCATAGGGAATCGTCAGACCCGCGTCGGCGCTCACATCGAGCCAGTCGCGTCCCCAGAACTCCTGTGCCACCTCATCGACGGCCACCACCGGGGTCTCGTCCAGCGGAGGCAGGTACAGCTTGTGCATCGCACGGCGGGTGCGACCCGCCTCGACCAGACGCTGCACCAACACCGACACCACGGTGTCGGCGTCCACACTCATCTGCTCGATCGAAATCTCGTCGGCGAGGTCGTCGTCCTGTTCTTCGTCGCCGACCTCGATGTCCAGCGGCAGCGGCGCCACGGCGGCGCCGAAACGGAGCGGATCGATGTACTGGCCTTCCCGGCGGCGCCGCTGCTGGCGACCCACCACAGGAGGGGTAAACGGTGCCGAGACGTAATACGACCGAAACAAGGTGTGTTCGTCCTCGTAGACCAGGAACCCTGTGCCCTCCGGAGCGCCCTTGAGGTCTTCGTATGCACGTGTCGAGCCAATCGCCTGCCGCGATTGGCCGGCGTCCTTGACCTTCAACCCGATCGAATACGTCTGCTGCGCGATCATTCCGGCCATCCGCCCCTGCTCCACGCGCTGTGAGGCATTGAGGATGTGCATCCACAGACCGCGTCCCTTTCGGGCCACCACGTCAAAGGTCTCAGCCAGCCGAGGCCGAATCCGCAACAGCTCACTGAACTCGTCCAGCACGATGAACAACGTCCCCAACGGTTCCAGATCGGGGCGCGTCGTGGCCCGCGCCCGTTCATAGTCGCGGACGTCCTTGTACCCCGCGGCTTTCAGGATCGCCTCGCGCCGGCCGGTCTCACCGTTGATCATGTCCTCGAAGCGATCCAGCCGTGCCGCAGCCTCGGCCAGGTTCGACACCACACCCTGGCAGTGCGGAATATCGGCCAGCTTCATCATCGCCGTCTCGCCCTTGAAATCGCCCAGGATCATCTGCAGCACTTCCGGCGGGTGCAGCATCGCCATCGCCAGACAGAACGACACCAGGGTTTCGGACTTACCCGAACCGATCTGACCGGTCAGCATGCCGTGCGGCCCCATCCCGCCCTCGGCGCCTTCCTTGAGGTCCAGCCACACCGTCTTACCGGTGTTCGGATTCTTGCCCAGCGGGGCACGCAGACGCGTGGTCGTGGTCAGTTGCGACCACAACGTGGTCGGATCCCACACGCGGGCATCCTCGATCTGGAACAGGTCGAGGAAATCCTGTCCCGCTCGCGCGGAGGCGGCCCGCTCGGCCACATACCGGGTGGCCGCGTCCTGCGGCTCCCAGGCGGCCACCGCGCGCGCCAACACCTCGGCCTCCACCAGCGGCATCACGTCCGGTGTGGCCGCGAAGGCAAGTCCCTCCTCAGCCAAAGGCGAAACCCGAACCATCTTTAGACAACCTCCCTGGCCCGCAACAGATTTCCCACCGCATCGAACTTCATCGCCGTCGCCGACGTCGCCAGCGGCGAGGAGTAGTCGTTGGTGGCCTCAACCACCGCCACCCCGGCGTAGCCGGAATCGCGCAGCAACGGGGCACAGTTCGCGCCCGGCATATCCACCACGATCACCCAATGGTCCTCAGCGCGGGGCTGTCCCTCCATCGGTGGCGACCACGCTGGCCGGCTCGCCCACTGCTCACCGAAGCGCTCCATGAACTCCCCCACATCGCTGTAGATCATCCGCACCGGCCCACACGCGTCGACCAGCTCAGGGTCAGCGACATGGGGCCACCACTTAGCCCACTCCCACGACTGCAGGTCGTCGCTGATGATCGCCAGCCGCACCACGTCAGGACCGTGAAACACACACAACTGGCACACCAGCGCCCGCAATGTCCCCTGCAGCAGCGGGCGCTGGGTCTCCTCGGCGAAGAACGCCCAGCCCATCTGGTCGAACAGATGCAGCGGTCGTGCCACGTCGTGAACCACATTCTGCGCCAACAGGAAATCGCGCGCCGCGATAGCTGTCGAAGTCTCCCGGTACTCCGGGGGCGGCACCTTCTGCGGCGGGTTGATGATCGTGCGCAATCGGGTCACCCCCAGCCCCAGCCGCACATGCCCGAAATTGCGGTCAGTGGGTCGACGCTCCCACATTCGGCCAGTGCCGACGATGGTCAGCAGCGAACCGTTGCAAGGATTGGGATGGTGATAGGCGATCTCAGCCGCCTGCTCCTGAGCGCCGACGGTCACATCATCGCGCAGTTCATCCAGACTGCGCATATAGTCAACCCTGGTCTGGTTGAGCGCCGCAGGCTTGGTCTTCTCGTTGCCGCCCCCACCACGGTTGCGCAGCATCATCAACATCGACACCAACATGATCGGCATGATGAACATGCCACCCAGGCCGATCGAGCGAGCGCCGGTTCGGATCATGATCACCAGCAACACGATCACCGCGACCACGAAGATCAACACCCACACCCACACCGGGGGCCGCTGCTGCGGCGGCCGCGTGATCTCGCCGATCTCGGGCATCGTGGCAGTGCGCTCCGGAAGGATCGGCGCCGCCGGCTTCTCCTTGTCGAAACCCTTCTTCGTCGTCATCGCGTGCCCTTCTCGCTCATCGGCGCGGCGGCCGGGTTGGCGCCCAAGGTGTCGTGCTCGACCATCGCGGACTGCCGCGACAACGCCGGGCCGGCCGGAAGCCAACGCACCACCGCCCACGGCGCCGGAGTCGGTGCCACACCCGACAACCCCAGCGCCCGCAGCGGATCATGTTGTCTATCAGAGGTTTCGATGCCGAAGCGCACACCGCTGTGGCCGATCCACCACACCGACTCGCTGCGCCCGGAATCAGGTTCCACGCCGGTCACCTGGACAAAGTTCGCGCTGCCCGGCCCCAGATACACCTCATCGGCTGACTGCTGGCCCGACTGCGCCGACACCATCCTGATCACCCTCGACTCCTCACCCTGCGCGATCGGCAGACGCCGACCCGACACCGTGGTCACCGTGGCCTGCGGTGAACCAGAATCCTTGCGCCACATCACGCACGTGACCGGTTCTGCGGCCTTGTCCAGCAGCTTCACCGGCCCGTTGGGATACATCGACACATCGAAGCCCACGGCCTGCGGAGCCGCCGCAACCACCGGAGCCTCCACGTCGAGCACCCGCCCCTGCCCAGACACATTGGCGTTGTGCAGCATCAGCGCCACCGTCTCCGGAATCATCTGCAGCCCTGCCGGCAGCGCCACAAAGAACTGGTCGTCGCCAGTAGCACTGCGCGACTTGACCACCGACCCCGACACCACCGCCAGCCCCGGCCCGGCATACCCGACCGGGCCGCCCGGGGAGGGCACGTCGGGAACCCGCAACGGCGCTGTCGGAATCAACGCCTCATACAGTGCCCGCGACATCGGAGTGGGCCGAAGATTGCCCGCCTGCAGCCCCAGCGCCAACATCACCGGCTTGTCGGCCAGATCGAGCTGCGACCGGTGCCCATCAGTGACCAAAAAGACGCTGCCGCCATAGGTCATCAGCACCGCCTCCGGAGAGGCCATCTCGTGGGCCCAATCCCCCAACTCGGCCTGTCCGGTTAGTGCGGTCACCTGAGGACTCGCCAAAGTGCCCGCGGTACCGGCCTTGTCACACAACCCCCACCCGGTGTTGGTGGGAGTACGCGGCGTCAGATCATTTGGGGCCCCGACGATGCCGACCGTCGGCCCGATCGGCCGCTCCTCGATCTGAGCCATCGGCACCAGCGTCGGGGAAGCGTCCTGGCCGAGAATCAGCCGCGCCGACGCCAGATTCAACACCGGGTGCATCGTGCTGTTGACATCAACGAACAATGCTCCACTGCCCCGGTCAGCCACCAGCTTGGAATTGCCGATCTGCCCCACCGGCCGCAGCCAAGACAACACGAAGCACACCCCAAGTGCCAGTGCGGCGATCACCACCCCGACGGTGGCCGCCGCCCCGTAGTTCTTCGACGGGTCATGCACCAGACGCACCGAATGGCGAGCGACCGCCACCGCCATCCGGTGCCACAGAAACCGCCACGCCGCAACCTGTTCCAAAGAGGCGTACGTCAATCCGGTCCCGCCGCGGCGCCGCTCGGCCCGATGGGTGCGCCTCGGTTCGGTCACGGCTCAGTACCCCCCGCCCAATGAAGCCACGTGAACGTGGTCGAAGTGATTCTGTGTGGCGCTGCCTCGATCTTCCATCCTCGAGGAACTGCCGTCCGGTCGGATCATCTGCTGTCGCCAGATGATGTGGTCCAGACCCAGCGGCTTCTGGTGGCGGATCAAGAAATTGACCACCCGATCACCCAGGGCACGCCCCTCGGGGGTGTCCCAGTTCGGGATCATCACGTCGAGCGCCAACCCATTCGGGTGCCATTTCAGCGCATCGGGACGCCAGCCGCCGATCTCCTTGATCTCAGGGAACGCGTTCGAAATCGCCCGGTTCATCAACTTTGTGTACTTCTGCAAACCCCGCTCACTGGCCTTTCCAGGGCCGCTGGTGTCCAGACCGGGAATCGCCGCCGAAGCGAACTTGGCGGTGCTGCCGTTGGTGCTGCCGGTCAGTTTGGCGGCTTGGGTGAACGGGGCGGTCAGCCCGCTCAACCCCGACAGCGGTGCACCGAAACCAGGCATCCCACCGCCACCCATCGGCATCCCGCCACCCATCGGCATTCCACCGCCCATCGGCATGGCGCCCAACGAACTTGCGCCCATCCCCGCAGGGCGCGTCAGACCCGCCACGTCACCGTACCCGGCGGCGTTGGCATTGGCCGCCGCCGCGTGCGTGCCCGCCTCAGCAGCACCGGTCTGCACCGTGCCGCGAGTCTCCTCCAACCGTGTCCTGATCGCAGTGATCAACGCCCGCTTGCCCTCCGGGGTGTTGGTGCTCAAACCCAGCGCCTGCACATCAGCGACCGCCTGGGCGATGATCGCCTCCATGTTCACCCGGCCCCCCGACGCCGAGGCCGCCGCCGCATCCAGCTCGGCGCGACCGGTGTCATCCAGGGAGCTGAGCGCGGCCGTGGAGTTGTGGTGCTCGACAGCCGAATCCTGCTGACCATCAGCGGCCTGACCCTGCCCGGGAGTGATCGACGGCGGCGGCGCCGGAGCCAACGGCGGCAGCGGCAACAACACCCCCACCCCGGTACCAAAACCATCCCGCGCCTGACCCATCACCCCACCAGCAGCACGCACAAACCCCTCCACCGACATCAGTAACCACCGCCTGCAGAGTTGGGGTTGAACTGCGGCACCTTCGTTACGTTGCTGCCATCACGAGACACGCCATAACAGTCCATCACGTAGTTCATGGCGGCGGCGATGTTGGCCACCGGGTCGTAAAGATTAGTCGACGTGCCGGGCTGGTGATAAGCAGCGAACGTCTCCGGAATCGTCTGCAACCCGCCCCGTGACGAACCCGCCGGGAACCCGTCCGGCCCGGATCCGGCCAACCGCGTGGCGTTCATGTCGGAGGTGTTGACCGCCAACGGATTGAAGCTGGACTCCCGCGCTGCAGCGGTCATCAACCCGGTCATCCAACGTGCCCGCGCCCTCGGGTCGTCAACACCCATCACATCGAGCGCCTCGCTGATGTATCCCCGATAGGCCTCCCTGCCCGCCGGGAACTTCAGCCGGTCGTATTGCACAGCACTGAGCGGGATCTTCGCGGCCTGCGACACCGCCGCCTTCGACCCGCCGGTCCCCGACGCCGGGGTGCTGCCGTTGGTGCTGCCGGTCAGTTTGGCGGCTTGGGTGAACGGGGCGGTCAGCCCGCTCAACCCCGACAGCGGTGCACCGAAACCAGGCATCCCACCGCCACCCATCGGCATCCCGCCACCCATCGGCATTCCACCGCCCATCGGCATGGCGCCCAACGAACTTGCGCCCATCCCCGCAGGGCGCGTCAGACCCGCCACGTCACCGTACCCGGCGGCGTTGGCATTGGCCGCCGCCGCGTGCGTGCCCGCCTCAGCAGCACCGGTCTGCACCGTGCCGCGAGTCTCCTCCAACCGTGTCCTGATCGCAGTGATCAACGCCCGCTTGCCCTCCGGGGTGTTGGTGCTCAAACCCAGCGCCTGCACATCAGCGACCGCCTGGGCGATGATCGCCTCCATGTTCACCCGGCCCCCCGACGCCGAGGCCGCCGCCGCATCCAGCTCGGCGCGACCGGTGTCATCCAGGGAGCTGAGCGCGGCCGTGGAGTTGTGGTGCTCGACAGCCGAATCCTGCTGACCATCAGCGGCCTGACCCTGCCCGGGAGTGATCGACGGCGGCGGCGCCGGAGCCAACGGCGGCAGCGGCAACAACACCCCCACCCCGGTACCAAAACCATCCCGCGCCTGACCCATCACCCCACCAGCAGCACGCACAAACCCGTCTACCGACTCTCCAATAGCACACCCGCCGCCGCACATCTCAGTGCGCCTTCGGTGGGGTCGTCATCGTGGCCATCGTCGTCGTCAGTCAGCAGCCGGTGCCGCCGCCGGTGAGCCTGACTTCGCGGCCGTGGGATCGAACCAGCCCAAAAAGTCCGGGCCCGAACTCACGCTCTCCAGCGGCTGCACCTGCCCTGAGACCAGCACCTTGCCGCTGCCCAGCGCCATCACCTGGTGGTCCTTCCACATGCCCACATCCCCCGCCTTGAGCTGAGGCGGCGGCACCGGATCGGTCACCGGGGTGCCCGGCGGCGGCAGCGTCACACCCGCAGCCTGCTGCCACGCCTCGGCCACCGGAGCGCCGTTGAGCGCCGCCCGCACCGCTTCCGCGCCCTGCGGGGTCCGCGCCTCCGTCACCGAGTTGTCGGGCAACTGCACATCAGTCGACTTCGTCGCGGGCTCCACCGTCTGCGCCTGCTGGCCAGCCTGATCCGCGGCAGCGGCCTGAGTCTGCGCCGACTCCTCCTCGCCCTCCTCGGAGTCACTCTCGCCCTCGGAGGCCGACTCGGTCGTGGCGTCGCCCTCGGTGAAGTCCGGGGCAGCCTCCTCGTCCTGGCCGGCCTTGTCGTCGGTGAACTCCGGGCCAGCCTCCTCGGGCGGCTTCTGATCGCTGAACCCCGCCAGCGTCGAGGCCAGCGGGTCCATGAACCCAGTGGGCAGCCCACCACCGCCGCCGAACCCGGGCAATCCGCCACCGCCGCCGAACCCGGGCAATCCGCCACCGCCGCCGCCGAACCCGGGAAGACCACCCATCGGCATGCCCATCCCCAGCCCCGGCTGACCCAGCATCCCAGCCGGGTTGGTCTGAGCCTCCCCCTGGGCCGAATCCGCTTCCGCAGGAGCCTCGTTGCCGCCGCCGCTGCCTCCACCGTCCGCACTGTCGGGTGCAGTGCCCACGCCGCTGTACTTGGTGGCATTCTCCTGCGACACCGCCGCCTTGTCCTCGGAGTCGGCCGCCGCCTTCTCGATAATCGTCCGAGCCTCCTCCAGACGGGTCTTGACGAAATCCATCAACGTCTTCTGACCCTCGACGGTGTACAGCGACCCGTCAGCCTTCATCTGCTCGATCTTGGCCGTCACATCGGCGCGGATGTCCTCCAACTCCTGGCGGCCGACCTCACCGGCAGCCGCCACCTCCTCAGCGCTGATCCCCGCACTATCGAGTTCCACGAGCTGCTCCAGCATCTCCCCCACCCGCCGAGCCTCCTCCTTGGCGGCCTCAGCGGCAGGCCCCTCAACCCCCTCCGGCGGCACCGGAGGCGCCGGCGGAGGCACCAGAGGCCCCTGCGGCGGCGAAGGTTGACCGGCCGGCCCTTCGGGTGCGGGCGATGCGGGCTCTCGGCCATCAACCTCAGTGTCCGGGGCAGGCGACAAAGGCAGCATCGGCGCCAGCCGTCCGATCCCGAGGATGGCGTTGGTCAGGACCGTCTCGACGGCTTTGCTGACAATGTCCCACGACATGCAACTCTCCCTATGACTAGAAGTTCAATGCACGCTCGTCGGCAGCCACCGCGTCAAGCGTCAGATACGTCCCATCAATGCCAAGATTGGCCAAGTACCGGTCATGAGCGACGGCGGCGACCTTGCGGACACGATTGTTCAACGTCACCGAATCCCAGTTCCGAGCATCGGGCTTCAACACCACACCACACACAAAACCGAGGCCATTGACCTGCACAAACACCGTGCGCTTCACAGAGATCGCCGTCGCGACAACCTGCTCGCCAAGATCACCGGCCGACTCAGCAGCCTCCTGCTCCGTCACGGTTCCCCTTCCGGCCACACACCCACTTCACCTGACCCGCATGTTGCTGGACATATTACACATATTCATGCAATAGGTGAACATGTCAGGCACACTTTTGATGAGAGGGTGTCGGTCAGCTGGGCGTCCCCGCAGTCTGCGGCCGCGGCGCCAGCACCGCATCCACAACATGGCCGAACCCAGCAATCTTGGCGCAGTAGACGAGATCCGGCAGAGACGGCGGCTGAACACGCCAACACCTCAGCAGCTCGATCATCAAGCCCGCCCGGTAGAAGTGCACATACACCTGCTGGGAAGCCCGCGACACTTCGGAATCGTCAGCGTCGAGCACCCCTCCGGCCATGCTCGGATGCAGAACCGCAGAATTATGCCGCTCAATCACGTTGCGGTAGTGAGCATCCCAGTCCACCGCGGTACGGCTGCGCAACGGCTCCAACACATGGTCCACGTCGTACTGCTCGACCAGCCGCGACTCCTGGCCATCCATCCCGGCCAGCGCGCTCGGCGTCTGCGCAGCAGCGGCCAACACCGCCTCGGTGATCGCCCCAGCGGCCTGCAGCCCCAGCCCCTGCTGCAGGACGGCCTGCACCTTCGCCCAAGCCGGACGATCCACCGTCATCAACCGATGGACGTATCCACCACCCATACTCGGAGCCTCACCAGGAGTGTGCAGGATCTCGACCGCGCGGACAGACTCGAAATCAGGCCACCCCACCGGTCGAGCAATACCCAACTCCGTGGTCACCAACGCAGACCGGCGAGCCCCCGCCACATGCTCAGACAACTCCTCGGCATGAGCGGCGAGCAACGCTGTCGGCTGCTCAACCCCCATGAACCGGGTGGCCCAGTTCAAAGGAAGCAGCTCATCGAACACCGCCAGGTGCGCTGAGTTCGGAATGAAGACTCCAGGTGGCACATAGGCGCCCCCGCCCACGCTCGACGCAATCGACACCGACGGACCAGAAGGCAACTGCACCACCGACACTGCCCACTGCACGAACCCGCCATTGAGCAGGTCCTCACGAACCTCTGTACCGCGCACCAAGCCATCCAGAACCCGCCGCGCCAACAGCAGGTCCGCGCTCGGCTCCGAATCCGTCAGTGCCGCACCAGCACCGGCACCCCCGCTGCCGGCCACCAGCGGAGCGCCCGCACCGCCGCCCTGCTGCGTCGTCGGGCCGACCGGAGTCGCAGGCTGAGCCGATGCCGGCACCGTCCCCGCGCCAGGTGGTGGCACAGGACCACCACCCCCGCCAGGCGGTACATACGGCGCCAAACCACCACCACCACCACCAGCGGCGACCGGCGGCACCATACCCCCGCCACCACCAACAGGAGCCGGTCCACTCGGTGCGGACGGTGCAGCCGCACCCGCTCCCTGAGCGGGAACCACCGGAGCCTGCTGCCCGGGAGAGGCAACCGGAGTCACCGAAGGATGCTGCGCCGCAAACTTCTCCAACGCCGGCGACGGCGTCGCAGACACCGCACCCGAAGCCCCCATTCCCGACGCCAAACCCGACTGGAAACTACTCGCCGCACTCGACAACGGATTACTCGACACCGGGTTACTGCTCAACGCCTCCGACATCGACGACGCCGGAGCCGTCGCCGCATCCTTCAACGGATTCCCGCTCAACGCACTCAAACCCGACGGCACCTGCGGCGGCCGCATCGAGCCCATACCGCTACCCACGCCAGTGCCCGTACTGCTTGCTGCTGAACCTGTTGTAGGCATCCCCGTGGTTGGCAGTCCCACCCCACTGAGGGGTGTGGACACCGGCGGCTGATCTGCCAGCGGATTGTCAGCGGGCAGTGCACCCTCGGTTTTCGGCTGGTCGGTTTGACTCAGTTCTGTGACGGTGGGCGCGTCTGACAGGTCCCCCTCCACCTTCTTCCCGTCGTTGGCGAGTGGCTCGTTAGCCTTCGCCCCTGGGTCGTCGGTCCCCTCCGCCTTCTTCTCATCCTTCGGCGTTTCGTGATTAGCAGCGGTGGCGTCTTCACCCTTACGGGAATCTTCGCCTGGTATGGGGAGTGGTGGCGGGGCCGCGGCGATGTCTCCGAGCGCGGTGCTGAAGGCGGTGGCGGCTTCTTCTTTGAAGGTGGCTGCAGAGAAGGGTGTCTTGGTTTTTTGTGCTGTCTCCCAGGCTTGTTGAGCGGCATCCCCGATCTGTGTGAGGCTCAGTTTCAGGCCGAGGACGGTGCTCTTGTAGGACTCCGCGGTAACGGCTTTCGAACCAAGATGATCGGCTACGTCGTAGGCGTGGTTGCGCATTTCGGTGAGCCGTTCCACCCGCGCGGTGCCGGCCTGGCCCTGGAGAAGATCGGGGCTCGTGGACATTTTGCGTTTGAGGGTGTCGCCGTAGGCGGAGAACCGGGTTTCGGCGTCGCGATGTTCATCGGCGACACTCTGAATGTCGTTCTCGCTGATGCTCGGCCAGAATTCGCCGATTGCCATCTGAGCACCGATGCCTGATGGCCGCTGAATGTCGCCCGCACCGCCTAGCGATCCAGTAGCCGGCATAGCTGCGCTCTCCCCTCATTCACGCGATGCAGAACTTCAGCCTTGGTCGAGTCCGCAGACTTCCCAGGCTTGGTCGTACGCGGCCTGCGCTGCCCGCTTGTCATCGGCAGGCGGTTCAGCCAAGCCTCGTTCTCGGACTTCACCGAAGACCGCCATGCGGGCGTAATACGCCGACACGACATCTGAGATTGCTTGCCGCACTGGTGCACTCGCTCCCGGGTAGTCCTGCAACGACGCCTGTAACGCAGCCGCAGCAGGGAGGATGTCCATGGCGTTTGTGTAATTGTTCGGTATGGCGCTGTTGATGGTTGCGTAGCGCGTGCACAGCCCGACGTCCTGTGCGTGGGTGTCCCCAGTGGCCGGTGCGCCTGCAACATTGGTGGGTTCACTTGTTTGAGACGCACGGTCATTCGATGACGCGGAATTAGTGGCAATGGTCCCGACTGCGGCTCCCACTCCTGCAGCGACGAGGGCGGTGGCCGCGACGAGAGCGATGAGGCCACCGCGCCCAGAGCGCTTCGGCGTCGACATGGGTGGTCCGAAGTGTCCCGGGGCGGGTGCTGGCTGGTAGCCGGTTCCCGCGTGGGCTGGGTGGTAACCCGTGGTCTCGGCAGGTGCCTGGTGGGCCGCCCCTTCCGGGGCGGGGTGATAACCCCACCCTTCGGGTGCTGGTTGGTAGCCGGCACCGTGTGCGCGTCCTGTGCCAGGCCCGGTTGTGGTGGGGTGGCTCATCCTCGTCTCCCTGCGGTATCGGGTGGATGGTTAGAGCCTACCGCTCACCACCAGGCCCCAACCACGCGATTTAGGTCCTGAACTCCCTCTTGTCAGATTGGTGCGACGCCGCCGGAGACGTTCGGTCCAGGCACCGCAGCACTGATGGTCGCGGCGGCCTGACCATCCTCGGCTTCCAACGTCGCAGAGCAGGTGCTGTCCGTCGAAGCTGTCTCGCTTGCCAGAGCAGTGGCGCGAGCTTCGCATGCGGCCAGTTCGGCAGCCCACGGGCTCATGGCGGCGGTGATCGCAGCGCTCACGGCATCTGGTCCCGCCCCGGCCGCCGTCGCCGCGGCGGCCCCGACCGCCCCGCCCGCCCCTGCGGCGGCAACAGTGGCTGCCTCGGCCGCGGTGTTAGCGCCATCGGCGATCAGCGGAAGCGCCTCGACCTGGATGTTGTCGGCTGACTGTCCAGATGTTGTGACTGCGGGCATTTCTATTGCCTCCGTTGGGTGTTCGGGCTGTGCAGTGCTTGAGCCAACTGGTTAGCCACGGGATGCTGGAGCAGCGCGGGGGAGGCGATCTTGGCGCACTCGTCGAACAGCTTTTGTGAGATGGCATCGAGGCCCTCGGCGGCCCTGCGGGCGTTCTGTGCCAAGGCGTCGCTGATGCGGTCGTTGAGTTCGCTGATCGTCAGCTCCTGCTGGAGCCCCTCGCGGACGTCGAGGTCAAGAAGCCGTCCCCTCGAGTCGTGGACGACGATGATGTCCTCGTCGTCGCTGGTGCTCGACAGGAATGCGTCGGTTTCCTCATCCCAGGCGTAGATCGCATCCAGCATCGTGTTCAGGGGTGCCAGCGCCGCCTCGGCGGCTGGGTTAATCGGTGGTGTCGCCATCGGTCTCCTCCTGAGTCTTGGACGACTTACGCCGGCCAGGACGCTTCCTCACTTGTTCCAACTCCCCGAACACCGGCTCGGTGTTGGCGTGATCGCGATGTACGACCCGCTTATCGGGATGTAGGTCTTTGTCTCTCTCCGGGGTGTTGTTGCCCCCCATACCGCCCATCATCGGCGGATACATGCCACCCATCATCGGCCCACCGACCCGGCCAGCGGTCGGTGCTGGAGCCGACGCCGCCGGCGCGGCCGGTGGAGCGATCGCAGCACCGGGTGCGGCCGCCGACACCGAACTCGACGGGCCGCCAGCGGGCAACCCGCCACCGCCGCCACCACCACCGCCACTGCTGGCCGGAGTGGTGCCCAGGTCACTCGGGCCGAGGTCGTCAAAGCCCATGTCCTCCGGGGACGGCAAGCCCTCACCGCCGGTGCCGGGCATGCCACCCAGGCTGGGCAAACTCGGCATCCCCGACAGCGCAGACAGCGGAGAAGCTCCCCCACCGGGCATCATCCCGGAGGCGCCGCCCGCAGATTGGCTCACCGCACCCAGAATCGAGCCCAGGACGTTGCCCGCGGTGTTGGCGGTGGCGTCGGTGGCCGGAGTCAGCGCCGTCTGGGCCGCAGTCGGCTCATTGGGAATGTCGGACTGCTCTGCTGCGGCGATGTCGCCGCTCGGTTGCCCTGCCGGATCGGGCTGGCTGGTGGTTCCCGGATCGTCCTCGGTGTCCGGATCGCCAGCCCCGGGTTCGTCCTTGACCTCCTTGAACGTGGCCTCCAGCTCGTCCTTCTCCTCAGCCTCGGTGCTCGACTCGGGTTTGTTCTCAGGCGTGGCGGTGCCCGGTGTGCCCCCCACGATCGGCGGGGGCACCGACGGCGGCGGCGGCACGGTCACCGTGTCGACGTTGGCGGCCGCCGCATAGCTGGCCTGTGCCGTCACAGCCTCAGCCTGCGCGGTGGAGAGGTTGGCCTTGGCCACCACCAACGGCTCACTGACCACACCGGCGCTGGCGTTGAACTTCTGCAGCGCGGTGCGGTACTCCTCACGCAATGCCTGGAACGTCTCCGGTGTCGGAGTGGCGGTGCGGGCGTTGTCGACGGTGCTGGCCGCCGATTCTGCCGAGGCGGCCAGCGTTCTGGCGTAGTTCGCGACATCGGCCAGCCACGAGGCGTGGTCGGAAATGTTGCGGCCTGCGGGTTGGTTGCCTGCGTTCCAGTTCGCGTCGACCCCTTGAGCCGCCCGCTTGGTGTCACCGGACTGCTTGTCCAGCTCCGTTGCCAGCGTGCGGAACTGGCTCGCCAGCGTGCGCAGCGGCTCCGATCCCGGCCCGCCGTGGATGACCGCCGCCCAGTTCTCGGCCGGCATCGGTGCGGGCGCGGCCGGAACCGGCGGAGCGGCCGGTAACGACGGCATCTGGCCAGGCCCGGTGGGCAGGACAGGCGCCGCCGAGGAGGGCTGGGCCTGTCCATAGCTCGAGATCACCGCGGCGGCATCGGCGTCGCTCTGGTCCAGTGCCACCCCGGTGGTGGCCACGGCCATTCCTCCGGCGGCGCGCTGGGCCATCGAATGCGCGATGAGCAGTTCCAGGCCCGTAGCCCATGCGGTGAACGAGGCGGCCACAGCGGTCGACACCTGGTCGGGGGCCGCCGGCTGGCACTGCGAGCAGGAGGGTGCATGTCCGGCCGCGTCGTCCTGCAACTCGCGGCCATGGGCGACCAGGGCGGGCGGTTCGAACGAAATGTTAACCACCCCAGCCCCCTTTCCGGTTCAGACCCATCCCCACGTCACACGCGTGAGGTCAGATCTGCACCGCGGCGTCGATGGCGCGGGCGGTGTCGCCGTCAGCGACCTCGAATCCCGTCCGATGATTACGCAGTTTCTGCGCGTGCGCACGAGCCCAGGCGATGACGCGCTCATAACTCAGACCGCGTTCGGTCGTCTCCAGCGCCTTGGCCTGAATGAACGCCGAGTAGATCGGCCCCAGCTGACTGCTCAACTGCTCGATGTCGGGCTGTGTCGACGCCACGTATTGAGCCAGCTCGTCGGCGTAGGTGTC
Source organism: Mycobacterium dioxanotrophicus (assembly GCF_002157835.1). NCBI lineage: Bacteria > Bacillati > Actinomycetota > Actinomycetes > Mycobacteriales > Mycobacteriaceae > Mycobacterium > Mycobacterium dioxanotrophicus. Next base: position 100,648 of record NZ_CP020810.1, read on the forward strand.
CCAACGGTCGGCCAGGGCCGCCGCGGCCTCAGGGTCCAGACTGATCTGATCAGTGCTCATAACGGTTCAGCCTCTCTCGTGCCCGTCCGACGTGCCTAACATGTTCACGAACTGCTCTATTGTGTACTGTACGTCTCATCACGCGCAAGGGAGTGTGTGCAAGACACGCGGGAATGGCTTACAGGGTAGGTCGGTTCCGAGATGAAAGAGTGACCTGTTATGGAGATGCCTCGTCGCCATCGCAGCACCTACAAGGGAGACCGCGCGCAGATCATGGCCCTACCGGACCCGGTCGTGTGCGCCCTGGTTCGCGAACGCGCCGCACTGCTTCACGTCGGGGTGGCGCAGTATGCCGGAGACGTGCTGTCTGAGCACGTCGGCCTGGATCATCTTGTCCGCGAACTCCACGGACTGGACCTTGGCAACCTGCCCCCCGCGGTGCCGGATTCGGGACGGCCCTCCTACGTCGAAGCGCTGGAGGCGCCCAGTTTCGTCAAGGCCATCGCCCCGCGCGAGGTCTACAACGTGATCAGGACCCGTGCCACGATGCTCGGCATCTCCATGGGCCGCTACGTCGGTGATGTGCTGTGCGTGCACGTCGGCATGCCCGAGCTGATGACCGACCTGTACCGGTTCGACCTCAACGAGTTGGACCTAACCGTCGATGCGCCCGGGCGCAGTGAGGGGCTGCCGTTGGCGATATGACCCACCGGCCCCCACCTTCGTCTTGGATGACTGCGCTTGGGGGCAGATGTGACAAATCCATAGCTGGCGTGCGGATTCCACCCGGAAATGAACAAAGGCCCCGCTAGGGGGCCTAGTTCCGGTTTCGATTCGAAGTTGGTGGCTTCGAATCCGGGTCCGCACCCGTTTTCCCCGAAGGGACGTTGTCTTGCACGACTCGTCTCACGGTAGCGCATACCCGCGATTCTTTCCAGAACTGGCGCAGGGTCTGTGCAGAAACCGTGACATTTCACGCACCCCCGACCCTGGGGTGACCTACGCACCGACCCCCAGGCGGCCGGTGTAACCGTGGCACACCATGTGTCACCTTCACCCACTCCCGACCAGGTGTGGGCTGCACTGGCGCCGCTGCTCAGCGCCCCGGGGCGCACCACCATGCGCCTGTACAACCCGAAGACGGGCAAGTTCAGCACCAGCCGCCAGCTCACGCGCAAACTGCCGGGCCGACCCGCAGCGGTCTACCTCTACACCGAGCACGCCGCAACCACCCGCATCCTGGCGTTGGACTTCGACTCCACACGCGGCGGGCCCGCTGCGGTGGAGCGTGACGTCGAGATCGCACGCCACTGGCTCACAGCCGCCGGCGGCCGCCTCATCGTCGACCGCTCCACCAACGGCGGCATGCACATCATCTGCCCGCTGGCGCCAGCCACCAGCGCCACCCACGCCGAGATCACGCACCTGACCGCGGTCCTGGCCGCACACCTGCCGACCCTGGACACCTCACCCAACGGCAACATCGCGACCGGATGCCTGAGCCTGCCCGGCACCCTCGACAAGCAGGGTGGCCACCGCCAGCTACTCGGCAGTCTGCGCGATGCCCTCGACACTATCGCCGACGGCTCCACCCCAGACTTCCTGCCGACCCTCTACGCCCACCTCGGCATCCTCAAACGGCAGCCCACTCCCGCAGAGACCACAGCCCCCGACAACTGCCCCGCCCTGGCACAGTTCACCACGGGCAATGGCGACGACCTGCGCCTCGCGCCTGCCCACACCAACCCCACGCCCATCCCGGCCCAAGTGCTGCACTACGCCATCCACGGCGACCCCACCGGATCGGCTGGACGCGCCTGGCCCACCCACTCCGAAGCCCGGATGTCGGTGATCTACCACGCCGTCATGCGCGGCTACACCCTCAACGATCTACGCGCACTCATCGCCCCGAACGGCCCCTGGCACCGCGGCTTGGGAGCAGCGTTCAACCGCTACGCCAGCCGCGCCGACAAAGCCCTGAGCAGGGACTTCAGCAAAGCAATCAACCACTACTACGAAATGGTGCTCATTCACCGGCACCGTCAACACAAGGTACAGAAAGAATCACCGGGGGGGACGACATCAAAGGCAGCCGGCCCAGCAACGCGCGGAGCCAGCGGACCCGTGGAACTGCGTCGCTGGCTGGCCTACGCATTCCGCTGGGCTGATGCCGAATACCAAGGCCGACGACAACGGTGGACGGTCAAGGTAGTCCTGCAGGCGCTGGCCTACCTGGCGATGAAATCAGGCGAGCAAGTCAACGGTGTCTGGGTGGTCGCAGTTGGAGGACGCAGCCTGTCGCTGGCGGCCGGCCTGATGACCGCCGACGCGGTGTGGAAGGTCCTGCGCGACGTGCGAGACCGTGTCGGCGCTCCGCTGATCCTGACCCGCCGCGCCGTCGGCCGCGAAGCCGACGCCTACGCCCTGACCAGGCAAGGCGCCCAAACAGTCGACATAGTCGCGGCCGAGCGGATCCGCATCGAACCCGTACACGACGCCTGGCAGATTCTGGGTTGGCGACTGCAACGCATCCACGACCTGGTCGTGCACCACGGCCTCACCGACCGCGCCGACATCTACGCCGCGGCCGCAGTCACTCGAAGCACCGGCGACGCCATCATCCTCGACCTACAGATCGCCGGCTTAATCGCCGTCACCGGCCGCGGCCGCGTCGGGCCCGGCCCCACCACCCTTGACGCCATCGCCGCCCGCCACAGACTCCACGACACCCGCCAAGACCGCATCGAGCGCTACCGCGCCGAACGCAACGCCTGGCACCAGTGGCTCGACAACAAACATGACGAGCAAGCACACCTGCTTCTCGCACAGACCGCCGACGAGGCCTACCTGCGCGGCCCCAGACGTGATCGCGCCCTCGCGATGCACGCGGCCTACCTGCAATCAGTACTGGCCACCGGCCCTCCCCCAATGCCCGGATACGACACACCGACCGACACCGGAGAAGACGACGAAACTCTCGTCATTGAGCGCCGGGCACTGACCCTGCTGTGGGAAATGCTGGGCGCCGTCGTGGTGCGGTGCTGACCAGTTCTCCAGGGGTTAACGTTGGTAAGTGAGTAGTGGGAAGGGGGATGCCTCGGCATGCGACCTGTGACCGTCGCGGCTGGCGTCGCAGTGTGCTGCACCCTGGTGGGGTGTGGGGTCGGCGGCGGAGTGACGGCTCGTTCCACATCGGCCGCGTCCTCGCAGAACGCCGCAGGTGACCTCGGTCTGCCGGGAAAGACGTTTTCACCATTCGACATCCGCGTGTACGCCCAGGTGCCTCAAAGCAGCGACCGTGTTCCTCCAAACTCGATCTGGCATTTGCCGACCCAGACACCGATCAGGGTCATATGTATCCGGGAATCACCCGAACCCAGGCAGAACTGGCCACATGACCACGCGAAATGGGTGTGGATCCACTACAAGGGAAAAACGCCGAATGACGCGGGGTTCATCAGCCTGACGGATGTCACCGTCGAGACCGGACGGGACCCGAGTACGAACGCTCAGCTGACGATCGAAGAGGCTGTGCCAGCCTGCCCCAAATAGCCGGTCGCCAGGCACGATCGGTCGAAGCTGCTCCTTGTGCGCGCGCTCGACCGGCTCCGCGCTTCAGCGCTTCGGCACGTACTCGGCGGCCAGCGCCGCCGAGACAATCTCGGAACGCGACGCTTCCCGACGTCCAGGATGTCCGTCAGTGATGATCGCATTCACCCAGGCGACAATGCGGTTGAGTGCCTGGTCCTCCCCACCGTTTGGGCGGATATAGAGCGGCACCTGCGGGTCGGTCCTGTTCCTGCTCGCAACCGTCGGCCGCCGATAAAACGACGTGAAGTCGGTGTGCTCATCTGGGCGCCGCGCCAACACCAACTCGGGTAATCGTGCCAGGTGAGTACTTACCGCCGCCATGATCAGCGACGTCTGCGGAGGCTGCCCTGGCTGCTCGGCGGCCGCCTTGAACGCATCGAACACCGAACTGGCCACGCTGAGGCGGGTCGAGCGCACCACATGCATCACCGGATCGGACCAGTCGATGGTCAGATCCGGCAGCGGTCGCCGCCCCACGGTATGCGCCACACCCGCGCGCTCATCACGAGCTTCTACGGAGGTCTGCGCCGCACCCGCACCAGCCGATACCTCCGTGTCCGCGGCACGCGCAGGTGGGATTGCGGTGTCACGGTCGGCGCCACGTCCAGCACGCGTAGCTCCGCTGCTGGTCACAGCGTTGCCCGCAGCAGGCACGGTCGTCTCGGCGCTCACCGGGTCCTGGGGGGTGGCGGCAGGCGCCGCCGCGGGATGCCGCGGCGGCGGGACCTGCCCGGCCCGGCGCTGCCGGCCCGCCCGAAGCTTGCTCAATCCACCGCCGTTGACAGCAGTCTCGCTCACAACAACGCCTCCTCATCCTGCTGGTCTTGTGCCATGGCGTTGCGCACCGCATGGGTCAACACAGTGCGAGCAACGTCCTTGACCTCCGCGACAAACCTCGCACTGGAGGCCGGAATCTGACCGGACCGGCCCGGTGCACACACCGCCCCTGAAAGCTTGCGGCGCTTCAGAAATGCATGGCTGTGCACCGGCGGGCCCACCTCGATGCCATAGGTTGTGCTGATCTTCTCCAGGCGACTGACCTCAGGCTCGGGAGCGGCCTCAACCCGATTGGGCACCAACAGCAGCGGATACCCACCCTGCAACTCGTTGGTCATCTGCTCTGTCGCCGCCAGAGCACGCGTTTCCAGGTTCACCGGCACCACCACCACATGAGCGGCGCTGGCGGCGCCCACCGTGGACGGGACACCACCAGGATGGGTGTCGATGATCAGCGGACGTTTCAGCTCGGCTGACCATTTCTCCAGCGCGGCAGCCATATCGGGGCCCGAGGGCTGATTAACCGCGAAGTCAGGGTGCGACGGGATCAGGTCGGCCCGCATCCCCCGCCCGGACAGCGGACGTGGACACCGTCCGCGCTCCAGCGCGTCCAGCAGCGGCGCGTTCGTCCGCGTCTCGTAGCGATATCCCCACGCCCGGGTGGCGCCGCCGGCATCCCAGTCCAGGTCCACCAGCACGCCGTCCAGTAGCCATGCCAGCTCTTTGGCCAGCTCGGTCTTGCCGACCCCGCCCTTCCACGCCGCGATGGTGATGATGAGCCGGTTGAACAGGTCGAGGACGTAATCCGGGCTAGCGCCCACGTCCACACAGAACGTGTCCAGAGCAGAGCCCGTCAGCCCGATGCGCTCCAGCCCTGTCCCTTGCTGCACCGCCGTCCCTTGCATTGGGAAGCCCCTTCCATCCCCGCGTGCGGCGGATCAGACCACCACACCTACTAGCCGCACCGCGTCGCCATGCAACATCGCTCAGCGTTGTGAGCCACCACGTGGTGACAGATACTGCTGCACCACAACACAACTCACTGCGGCTCACCATAGCACAAACCCCCGTGTCGTACAGCACATGCGCACATACGCGCCGCACGTCATCGCTCCATCACAGCGGCGCATCACAGCGCCGCCCATACGCGCCGCACAGGTGCGGCGCACCCAAGCGCGTAACCTCCGTGCTCTACCACCGCGCCATATATGCACGCCGCACGTCGACGGCACACGAAGTGGGCGATGCGCGTCACAAGCCGTAGCGGCGCACAACAGCGACATCCGGCATGGGCGAACGTGTGCGCCTCGCCATGTTGCATATCCTGTTGCGCCGCATGTTGCGTACCATGTTGCATACCGCCGTGGTGTCTGATGTTGCGGACCATATCCCCAGTCCGGGAGGATGTGTACCCAAAGCCGGGGGCTCTGCGTGCCGTCGCACATGTCAGAACCCGGCACGGCACCAGGCATATAGGGGAGTCCGCGTTCGTGGCGCCACGGCCGTTCAGCGCCGTTTTCGCAGGTCGCAATGCTCGCGCCCATGGGGTATCGCGGCGGGGGATTGGCGGGCATGTTGCGCCCGATGTTGCATCCAATGTTGCCGGCGATGTTGCAGAACACTGACGTGGTCGCGCCGGGCCGGGTGGGTTGATGGGTGGCGTACCTAACCGGGACGCGACGCTCGCAGTGATGTTGTGCGCCGCACATGACCCGGGGGGCCCACCGCAGAATCACCTGCGCGGCGCACAACATGCCGGGGGACGTTGCGCGCAGGGGGCAGCCGAACCTCGCCATGCGCCGGGGGAGAGGGTCGGTGAGCAGTGATGCGCGGCGCACATGGTCGGCGCTGGCGTGAGCCCGGAGTATGGCCGGGCCCGGCCCGACGGCGCGGCGCGCAACGCGCAGAACGCACAATGCACATCGCCGCGCTCTGCGCGTGTGGTGGCGCTCGCGGAAACCGGCGCTAAACCAGGTAAAATGTCCGGTGTTATGGATGCCCAGAAAGCTGCAGCATTGCGGCGTGTTCGCGCCCAAGCTGGCGAGCTAGATCGGATCGACGCGGATCGCAGACGCCACATTGCGCTGCGGGACAAAGCGATTCGTCAGGCCAAGGAGGCAGGCGCTACCTGGAGCGAACTGCAGCGCGAGGCCGGCCTCACCGCAGCCGGGCTTCGGAAAGCCTTATCTCGTACTGACAACGATCACTAAACCCGGTATAGTGCCATTGTGGCGCGGCCGGCTCGTTGTCCGCGTGGTAAGTCCCCTGCCCTCGATTACGGAGAGCGCGATGACCGTTTCCGCTGAGCCGACGCGCCAGCCTCATCAGGCGGCCCAGCCCAGCCCGCCGCAAGTCGACACCGCCCGCTCCCAGCACACACATTTGGAAGCGCCCCCGCACCCGCCGCAACGTGCATCGGGCGTCACCATCGCGTGCTACGTTGCCGCCCTGGCCACCCTGCCTGTCAGCCTCAACACCTCGTGGCGTTTTTTCGACGAGGTACTCAATATTCCCACCGCCGACGGCGAGCGCTACATCATGTTCGCCGTCGCCGAGTTGGCGCTGATCGTCTCCGGTGCGGGCATGGCTGTGAACGTGCGCCGCACCGGCCACCCCGGACCGTTCCGAATGGTCGTGTGGGCAATGTGCGCCGTCTCCGGCTACATGGCCTGGGCGATGAGCGACCTCGAGGAAGGCCTTGCCCGTGTGATCCTCGGGCCAGTCCTCGGCGCGATCATGCTGCACCTCGCGCTCGGCCTCGAGCTTCGCGCCCGCCACCATCGAACAGGCACCCCGGCCCGCATCGGCCGAGAGTTACGGGAACGGATGCTCTCACGGCTCGGCCTAGCCGACGACGAGCGCGACGCACTGCAGCGCACGCGCGACCGCGCCGCCTTCCGAGCCGCTCAACTCAGCATGCCCCGACGCTGGCGCTGGTCACGCGAAGCACGCCTACAGCGGGCACTTTTGGCCGCCAACGTTGCCGACGACCCGGACATGCGCGATAAGATGCTCGCCCGCCTATCTGTTCTGCATCACGCCCACGAACTCTGCACCTTCCGCCAGCCCTCACCATGGCCCGACGAGCACCCCGCGCCGAGCGGGGGACCCGATCATGACCCAGGCCCGACGCCGCCGAAACCACCGACCTCCCAATCAACGCCGGCGGTGAACACAGCGCAGATGGCGCGACCGCACCCGCCCGCAGGAGCCGCGCACATGCACACGCGCAGCGCATCCGATCCCGGGCAGCCAAGTCCCGCGCACACCGACCCGCGCACATTGGCCGCCGTGCCAAACCGCACATCCGCGCATCAGGTGCGCGTACCTGCGCATTACAGCGTGGACACCACGGAAATCCAGAAATGGCTGCCGTTGGCCAGGAATCTTGTCCACAGCGGCGTAACCCAGGGCCGGATGAAACGACACCCCACCACCAAGCACCCCGAAATCGTTGCCGCGATGCTGGCCCAGCACGACTCCGGCACACCGCCAAGCACGATCGGGCGCTACCACAAGGTCCACCACACCATCGTCGACGAAATCCTCGACGCGGCACGAACCGCAACCCGCAGCGCAGGCTAATGGGCTTCTTAGGCGTCCTGAGGTTCGCGGGGCACCACCGCCTGACCCGCCTGAGGCCGGGCTACCTCTAGCTGTCGAGGTGCGCGGCGTCCGAGACGACCGGGGTGTTGATCAATCCGTTGCACAAAGGCGATTGACGATTGCGCAACGTTGACCTATCTGTATGCGTGTTAGGCATGTAATATCTGGGGACAATTAGGGCCTTTGTGGTCCTGTTGAGCAGCGGACCCAGGGAGGCGATCATCGAGGCCGTTGAGCCCGACGCGGAATCCGGCGGGCAACCCGACGTCAAACGGTTGTCCCAGCAGATGCAGATTCGTCTACGCGAGCTGGGGTTCAGCCTCCTTGGCGCCTCCAAGCTTGGAATCCTATCGCGCTCAACCCTGACCAGCCTGCGTGACGCAGATCGTGTCCCGAACCTGCAGACCCTCACCAAACTCGATGACCTGCTGGTGTGGGAGCCCGGGTCAGCCAAGGCCGTTCTGCACGGCGGCGACCCGGTGCCGCGCGAGCGCGGTGTGTACAGCCAGCTGCCGAAGTCGACCCTGCCCGAGGAGCAGGCACAGTCCGGGGTCACCCTCGACACCCTGTTCGACCCCAACGAGGACCCCGCCCAGTGGGACTACAGCGGGTTGGTCACCGCGATCGAGCGTCGGCTGCGCGAACTGAACATGACCAAGTCGAAGTTCGCCGCGATCGGTGGCCCCGGACGCTCGACGTTGGCGACGCTGGGCCAGCGCGGATACGTGCCGACCGCCGAGACGCTCGACCGTATCGACCGGTTTCTAATGTGGGAACGCGGGTCGGCGCTGACCGTGCTGCGTGGGGGAGCCCCGGTGCGCATCGGCGCCGCGATCGCCCATCCCGCGCTGGTGCCGCTCAACGCGCTCCGCGACACCATGAAGGCATTCAAGATCAGACTCAACCGCCAGGCCCAGAGCGTGGCGCAACTTCTGTCCGACGTCGATGAGGCTTTGACCCGTGTCAACGTCGCCATAGCAGAAGTGGGGGATCCGGCACGGCGATCCGTGCCAGGTCCAGATTCGGGCAGCCCCGATGAGGGTGATGCCGCAGGTAAGGGAGAAATCCATGACTAGCGGTATGGCCGTAGGGAGGCTGCTATGGGCGACCAGCAGCAACCGGATCTGTTCAGCATCAACGCATCGATAATGAAGCCCGTGAGCAGCCAATGGATGCGCGAGGCGGTGCAGGCCGCCTACCGGCAGCTCGGCCTGCCGACGGGCTGGTCCAGCGAGCAGACCGAGACGTTTCTCAACCTGGTGACCGAGCGGCTGGACAACAAAGCCGCAGCGTTGTCGATCGACCTGGCGCAGGACGCGATCAGTCGGTGGCGGACGGCCCACCCCGGCCAGGAACCCGACCATCAGACCACGGTCGGCCTGCACGAGACAGCGCTGGAGAACGCCCGGGAAGCGGTCGTGCGGCAGGAACTGTACGCACTGATTCCGACCCCGGCCGACGATCAGCCGGAGCCGGCCAGCCGGCCCAGGCCCGAGGTGAGCTGGCAGGACAGGTGGCGCGACGTCCGCTACCGGACCGAACCCAGCGAGGCCGTGGAGGATCTGGTCGACACGGTGTGGCCACAACGCTCGGTGATGTTTCGGGTCAAGGCCGCCTACCTGCTCGCGACCCGCGCGGAGGAAGGCCGTCCAATACCCACCAGCCCCCGCCACCACCTGGTGCCCCGACTCACCCCGCAGGTGGAGGAGGAGCTGAGGGCCGACGGGTACCCGATCGAGTAACCCGCAAGAAGAAGGCGCGTCAGCGCAGCGAGTACGACGACCCGCAGTTGGCGCTGTTCGCCGAGGACAGCTTCGACCTGCCCACCGATCCCCGGGTCATCGACCCCGGTGGCGCCCCACTGCCCCCGGTGCACCACCCTGACCGCGACGCCACCAACGAACAGGCCCAGGAGACCTCTCCGCCGGCGGTCGACTCGCTGACCCTCAACCCCCCGCAGCGACCGGCACTGGCCCTAGTGCCGCCGGTGCTGGCCGACACCCCCGCCGCGGCCGAGCCAGCCCAAAACCGGCCGCACCTGAGCGCAGTACCCGATACCACCGCCCCCGCCGTCGACCATGACACCGCCGCCACTGCTGTCGACACCGACGTCGTTGCCGAGCACCCAGCCCCGGCCGAGGCCACCGCGCCCCCGCAGCCGGAGGAGGTGGTGCACCCACCAGCGGTGGACTTCCAGCCCGGCACCGACATCCGCGTCCCGTCGGGCACCAAGGCCCGGCTGCTGGCCAACATCGCCGTCATCGACACCCTGACGCGGCTGCAGCGCGACGGACGCCCCGCCACCGCCGCCGAGCAGCAGACCCTGGCGTGCTGGTCGGGCTGGGGCGCGATCGCCGACGTCTTCGACACCCGCAAGGACACCTACGAGTCTCAGCGTGAATACCTCAAGGAGGTGCTGGGACAGCGGCAGTACCGGGCGGCCTCCGCCAGCACCCTCAACGCCCACTACACCGACCCGGCCATCGCCGAACACATGTGGAAAGCCGTGCAGCACGCCGGATTCAGCGGCGGCCGCGTCCTGGAGCCCGGCTGCGGATCGGGCACCTTCATCGGGCTGGCACCCGGCAACGCCCAGATGGTCGGGGTGGAGAAAGACCCGATCAGCGCCGCGGTGGCCGCCCACCTGTATCCGTCGGCCCAAATCCGTTCCGAGGGCTTCGAAACCACCAACGTGCCCAACGGCAGCTTCGCCGCCGTCATCGGCAATGTGCCGTTCGGGGACTTCGCGCTGCGCGACCCCTCCTACAACCCGAAACGGCTGTCCATCCACAACCACTTCATCGTCAAGTCGCTGGATCTGACCGCCCCCGGCGGCTACGTCGTGGTGCTCACCAGCCGCTACACGATGGACAACGTCGACGATAAGGCCCGGCGTGAAATCCTGGCCCGCGCTGACCTTCTCGGCGCCGTGCGGTTGCCCACTGCCGCGTTCCGCCGGGTAGCCGGCACCGAGGTCGTCACCGACATCCTCGTGCTTCGCCGCCGCGAGGCCGACCGCGAGATCGCAGTGGGGGAGGACGGCTGGCTGGCCGTAGCCGACATGGACCTCGTGACAGACGATGGGCGCGAGTCGTCGCTGCCGGTCAACACCTACTTCCATGAGCATCCCGAATACATGCTCGGCACCCCGATGATCGGGCACGGCATCCACGGCAGCACCACCCTGCAGGTCCGCACGATGGACCCGTCGGCGGTCCCCGACCAGGTCGCCCGCTGCCTGCGCAGCATCGTCGATGCCGCGGTTGACAGCGATCGCGCGCTGACCGCCAGCCCGGCCAGCCTCACCGACGTCAGCGAGGTCAGCTTCGATCCCGGCCTGCTGACCAAAGCCACCGCCGGCCAACTGCCCGCCTACGGCACGCTGCGCTTCAACGCCGAAGCCGACCGGTTCGAATCCTGGGACCGCGACTCGTGGGTGGAAACGAAGGTCTACCAGAGCCGCAAGGACGAGACGATCAAGCTGCTGGCGCTACGTGATGCCGCCAACGCCGTGGTGGCCTCGCAGCGCAACGGGCTGCCACCGCAGGAACGCGAGCAGCTCCGCGGCCAGCTCAACCGCCTCTACGACGCCTACGTCAAACGCCACGGCCCGATCCAACGGTTCAAGTGGAGCACTCCCGCCGAGATCACCCAGGACAAACACGACAAGAAGCTCGGCAAGAAGATCGATTCGTGGCGCAAGAAGAACCCCGACGCCGACCGTGTCCCCGAGGAACTCCTCGAGCAGTGGGACCAGGAAGCCTGGGAGACCCCCAACCCCTACAAGCTGCGCCCGCACATCGTCACAGCCCTACGCAACGACCCGTCCTGGACCACGGTGCTGGCCCTGGAGACCTACGACGAGCAGACCAAAGAGGTCCGCAAGGCACCGATCTTCAGCGTCGACCTGCTGGGGCCGCCCACAGTCCGCGACCGCGCCGAAACCGCCGACGAAGCACTGGCCATCAGCCTCGACCAGCACGGCGGCGTCGACCTCGACCACATCGCCACGCTGCTGGACACAGACAAGGCCGCCGCGCGCGAACACCTGCGCGGCCTGGTATTTCCCTCGCTGCGTGACCCCGACGTGCTGATCCCTGCCACCGCCGCCCTGTCAGGCAACGTGCGCCGCCAGTTGCGGGAAGCCGAAAAGGCCGCCGAAAACGATCCCCGCTACCACGAATACGTCGATGCGCTGCGCAAAGTGCAGCCCGTCGACCGGCAGGCCAGCCAGATCAGCGCCCGCCCCGGATCGCCCTGGATCGACGCACGCTACGTCGCCCAGTTCGCCCGCGAAACCTTCGCACCCTCCGAGCACAAGATTCCCCGCGTCACCGTCGACCACATCCAGGGCGTGTGGACCATCGAATGCCCCAACCATGACCGGGCGCATGCCAGCTTCTTCGAAACCTGGGGAACCCGCTACGACAACCGCGACGCCATCGACCTGCTCGAAATGGTGTGCAACAACAAAGAAATCGTCGTCAAGTACACCGCCGAGGAGACCGAGCGCACCGGCCGAACCGGCGTCAACCGCGACGCCACCGTAGCCGCGCAGGCTAAAGCCACCAAGATCAGCGAGGCGTTCCAGAAGTGGATCTTCGCCGACGAGACCCGCCGCGACGAACTGGTAAAGGTCTACAACGAACGGTTCAACTGCCTGCGGGCACCCAAATACTCCGGTGCCGCGCTGACCCTGCCCGGACTGTCGAAGCGCTTCGAACCGCACCCCTACCAACGAGATGCGGTGGCACGCATCATCGCCGAACCCAACGTGCTGCTCGACCACGTCGTTGGCGCAGGAAAATCCGGCACCATGTTCATGGCCGCCATGGAGTTGCGCCGACTCGGGCTGGCACGCCAACCCTGGATCATCGTGCCCAACCACATCATCGAGCAGGTCGGCAAGGAGGCCAAATGGTGGTACCCCAGCGCTGAAATCCTGCTCGGCGCACCGGGAACCGACCCCGAAGGCCGCCGCCGCTTCGTCGCCCAGTCGGCCACCTCGGACTGGGACATGGTGATCGTGCCGCAGTCACTGTTCGAGGCGATCCCGGTCGGGCCCGAGGTGCAACGCGACTATATCGAACGCGAACTGGAAATCCTGCGCGAGGCACTCAGCGCCACCACCGAAGACACCACCCCGACCAGCGTCAAGCGTCTGGAAAAAGCGCTGCAGCGCTACGAAACCAAACTCAAAGACCTCACCGATCAGGCCAGCAAGGACACCGGCCTGCGTTTCGAGCAGACCGGCGCGGACTACCTTTTCGTCGACGAAGCCCACATGTTCAAAAACAGAACACGGCTGTCAGCAGTCAAGGAATTGGCCTGCCCCAACGGATCTGAACGTGCCGACGACCTGGCGATGAAAATGGACATGCTGCGCCATCGCCGCCGCGAAGAGGCGCTTGCCGCCGGCCGCCAACCCACCCCGGCCGATGAGCGGGTCGCCACCTTCGCCACCGGCACCCCGGTCGCCAACAGTCTCGGCGAAATGTATGTCATGCAGCGCTATCTGCGCCCCGACCTGCTCGACGACGCCGGCGTATTCCACCTCAACGACTGGGGAGCAGCCTTCACCTCCACCATCAACACCGTCGAAGTCAACGCCACCGGCACCCAGCTCAGACCCGTCACCCGCGTCGGCAAGTTCACCAACCTGCAAGAGCTGCTAAAGCTGTCATCGGTGTTCACCGACGTCATCACCCGCGACCAGGTCCTCGACCAAGCCAAAGTCGAGCTACCCGAGCTGGTCGGCGGCAAACGCACCATCATCAACATCCCGGCCGATCAGGAACTCAAAGACTTCATCACCGACCTGGGCTACCGGGCCACCGACATCGACCCGAAGAACATGGCCCGCGACAACATCCTCAAGATCAGCAACGACGGCCGAGAGGCCAGCCTCGACCCGAGGATGGTCCACCTGCCCGCCCCGGCCCACTCACGCACCGCGGCCGTGGCCGACCAAATCATGGCGGTGCACAAAGCCACCGCCGACCGCATCTACAAAGACCCCCAGCACGGCCACGACATGCCTAATCCCGGTGCCCTGCAAATCGTGTTCTGCGACCGAGGGACACCGACCAAGAAGGCCGGGAAACCCAAAGACAGCTTCGGCATGTACACCGCCATCCGCGACGAGCTCATCGCCCGCGGCATGCCGGCCGAGAAAATCCGGTTCATTCACGACGCGGAAAAACCCGAAGACAAACTGCGACTGTTCGATGAATGCAACCGCGGGATGGTGTCGGTGTTACTCGGCTCGACAGAAAAGATGGGCACCGGGACAAACGTGCAGACCCGCGCGGTCGCCCTACATCACGTCGATGTGCCCTGGCGCCCAGCCGATCTGGAGCAGCGCGAGGGCCGCATCATCCGCCAAGGCAACCAGAATCGCCAGGTCCACATCTTCAACTACGTCGTCGAAGGCAGCTACGACACGGTGATGTGGCAGAAAATCGAGGCCAAATCGCTGTTCATCGAGCAAGTCAAACGCGCCGACATCGCCGTCGATGAAGTCGAGGACGTCGGCGGGGGAGACCTCAGCGCCAGCGCCGCCGAGACCAAGGCCATCGCCACCGGCGACCCGCGCTACGTGCGGCAAGTGCAGCTCCAAGACGAGATCGACCACCTCGCCGCACTGGAACGCTCCCACCACGAGACGCTGGCCAGCCGCGACCGCGAAATCGCCGCCAACCAACGCCAGCTCGCCATCGTCGCCTCCGACCTGCAGGCCCTGGCGCCCGTGGCAGAAGACGTCGCCGCCCGCGACCCCGACACCCGACCAACCATCCTGGTCGAAGGCCGTCGCTACCCGGAGCGCAAGGACGCCGCCGAAGCGTTCGCCACCGTCTGCCGCAACACCTACCACGCCATGAAGAACGCCCCCGGTTACGAGAACCGCCCGCTCAACGCCTCGATCAACGGTGTCGGGCTCCTGGCACGCCGCGACCACCTGAACTCGAAACTGTGGATCAAAGCCGAAGTACCGTCAGCCGAAATCGACGTCACAGTGACGGACCTGCACACAACCGTGGGCAGTCTCGATGACAGCGGCAGCGCCAAAAGCCGAGGTCTACTCACCCGCGTGGAGAACCTCTACAAGGACCTGCCCAACCATCACCAGCGGCTGCAGCGCAACCACGACCAGATCGCCGGCGCCATCGAAGACCTCCAAACCACTGAGGTCGAGGCGTTCGACCGCGGCGACGAACTGGCCGGGCTGCGAGAAGAACACGCCACCTTGACAACAATGCTGCGGCTGGAAGCCGAATCCGAAGCAGCCAAAGCCAAAGCCGCCGAGGCGCAGCACCGCATGCGGGCCGCCGGCCGAGAACCCGGATGGTCGCTGCACCTCAACCCCACCCCGTTCCTCCTCGAGGAATCCGGTTTCGACACCGCCGAGCAATACCGCTTCGCCCAAAAGATCGCCGAACGCGCCCGCGCCGCGGAATACCTTGCCTCCCAGCAGGACAAAGGCGCGGAGGAAGACCGAGACAACGACGACGGGCTGGCCCTGTGATGAACGGCCAGGAACGCACCCCAGCGCAGGCCGCGGCCGCCGGCGCCGAACGGCGCCAGCCCGACGACCCATGGTGGAGCTACACCCAAGGCTGCGCCGCCGCGTTGAGCAGGGGAGCAGAACCACCCGTGGTCGCCACCCACGGCCCACTGCTACAGCCCAACGAGGTGACCAGGCTCAGCGCCCCCGCCAACTACAGCCGCCTTGTCGGAGGCGACGGGCACTTCGACCGCGCCGGCGCCCCCTTCTTCGTCAACCCGCTGCTCATGGCCGGAGCAATGGCCACCCAAGGAGCCATCAACCGTGGCCGACGACGCCGCGCCGAGCAGGACGCCCAGCCCACTTGGCGCAACCACCGGCAAACCGCAGTGCTCACCACCAACCTGCGGCTGATGTGCAGCCGCCCCGACGGCGGCTACGTGTCGTTCTGGTACCAAGACCTCGCCGAGTTCTACCCCCACCCGCACGCCCGCACTCTGGTCATGTCATTCGACGAAGACCACACCCCGCCCCTGCAGCTCACCGGGCCCGCCGTACCCGCGATCAGCCTGTGGGCAGGCCACGCCATCTACGGTGATGGCGCTAAAGAAGACTGCCCAGAGATGCTAAGCGAAATTGCCCAGTTGGCTTGAGTGGCTAAGGTTAGCAGGTTCGTCGTTGCAGGGGAACGATTGTGCCGTCGCCGGGGGTGCTGGGGCGGGCAGCTTCTGGAGTGGTCAGCAAAGCGACGATGGTGATGGGTTCGCCGCAATGCGGGCAGGAACGGGTGGCGGCCGGCTGTGGGGCGGGTGGCCGGGCCTCGGTGACGGTGGCGGCGGTGTCGCTGTGTTTGCGTTGCTCCCAGGCGTGTTTGCGGCAGCGGTCTGAGCAGTAGATCTTGGTCGGTGTGGTGGCGGTGAATTCGGTCCAGCAGGCTTGGCAGGAACGGGTCTCAGCTGACATGGGCGGCGACCGCCTTACGCATCGTTTCGGCGGTGGCTTGGTGGTTGCGCAGCCGGTAGCTGGGTCCGTCGATACCGACCACGGTGGCGCGGTGCAGTAGCCTGTCCAACATGGCGGCTGCGACGGTGGCGTCTCCGAAAGCGGTTGCCCAGTCAGCGATCCCAACATTGGTTGTCAGAATCGTACTCGACTTCAGATACCGTTGGTTGATCACCTGGAACAACGCGGATGCCCATCGCCGGGCAGCGGAAGGTAGCCAAGTTCGTCAATCACCAACAGTTTCGGTCCGGCGAAGAACCGCATGCAGGTGTGCCAGCGGCCTTCCAGGGCGGCTTTGTGGCAGCGGGCCGCCAGGTCGGCGGCGGTGGTGAAATACACCCGGTGGCCGGCCTCGACCGCGCCGCGGGCCAACGCGACGGCCAGCATGGTCTTGCCGACCCCGGGTGGGCCGACGAACAGCACGTTGGCCGCGTCGTCGAGGAAGCGCAGACTGGCCAGGTCGTTGATCAGTTTGGCGTCGACCCCGGGCTGGGCGGCGAAATCGAAATCGGCCATGGTCCAGGGTTCGGGCAGACAGGCGAACCGCAACCGTGAGGTCAGCCGGCGGGCTTCGGTGGCGTTGACCTCGATCTCCAACAGCCGCTCCAAAGCGGCGGTCAGGGACAGGTTTTCGGCGCGGGCGGCATCGAGGATGCGGGTAGCGCTTCGGCTGCGTCGCCGAGTTTCAGATAGGACAGATGTGCCCGGAGTTGTTGGTATCGGCGGGCTTCGCTCATCTGTGGGACGGTTTTGCTCAAGGGGTTACTCCTGGTTCTGTTCGGTTGGATGGTGTTGGGAACAACGGATAGCCGTGCTGCGGTCGCCGCATAGACGGCCAGATCGATCACTACCTTCTGGGCGGGATCGTTCGCCGGGCACCACGCAGCCGCGCGGCCTCGGCAACGGCGGCCACCGAGGGCGGTCGCCGGGTCTTATGAGTGCAAGGCCTGGCCGTCGAGAACCCGATAGCACTGCCTGTTCGAGCGCGACGACGTGACCGGCATCGCGCACCACCGCGCCGCTGCCGTCGACCGCGCGGCGGTGCGCGGCAACAACGGCTCCCGATGCCGTGGTCAATTGCACGGTGTCAGAGCCCAGGCGGTGGGTGACGGTCACCGTGGCCCCGGCCAGCCCCGGCGGCACCGAGTACTGATTGCCCCGCCAGGACACCAACGCTTGTGGAGTGACGATGCGGTGTTCGGTCAACTCGGCCGGATACGAACCCGTCGGCAGTGACCGTAGTGGTTCGGCATCGGCCAGGGCGCCGACGGTGGTGGCCTGCCCGTCGCGGCGCCGGCGGCGCCCGTCGAGCTTCACGCACAGCCGGTCCAGCGACGCCTGGGCTTGCTCGATCGTGGTGTCGTCGGTGACGGTGCGCCACCAGCGTTGGGCGGCAGCGTGATTGGACTTCTCCACCACACCCTTGCGGTTGCCCCGTCGTGGCGGGCACACATCGACGGCGACAGCGTAGTGTTTGGCCACCCCGGCGAACGCCGCGGTGATCCGGCCCGATTCGGGATGACATACCGTGGCCATCCGGTCGAACCGCCACCGCTGGGTGACCCCACCCAACCGGATGCTGACCGCCTCGATCGCTTCCACGACGTGCGCGAAGTCCTCGGCCGGGGCCAGCGCCCCGCGCCAGCGGCTCGAATGGGCCAACGCCCCGACCAGCAGGTGGGCATGCCGGTCAGCCGCCCACGATGCTGGTGGATCGGGCAGCTCGACCCAGTCCCACTGAGTCTCGACCCCGGGCGGATGATCGATGACCGCGACGTCGCGGCCCTTGACCGACTGACACGGCTCGCAATGCGGTCGCAGCCCCAGGTTTCGGATTGCCAGGGTCAGCGACGGATACGAGCCGGTAAAACCTAGCTCGACGAGTTCGTCGAACAGGGTTGAGGCCCACAGGTGCGGATCGTCAGCCAGGCGGATCCGGCAGTACTCGACGAACGGATCGATCACCAGCGGTTCAGAGCGTTGGCGTTGCCCGGGTACTCGTTCCCCAGCCAGATAGGCCCGAACGGTTCGGCGATTGATCCCGAGATGGCGAGCGATCGCCGATATCGACCAACCCTGCTCCCGAAGCGCATGCGCTTCCACATCACCCTCCAGCGACAGCAAACGACGGCCCTCCCATTCATCAGCGGAAACACAACTCCGCTGACGATGAGCAGAACCCCGACAAGCAGTCCGACGACACGCCGAACCACCGCTGCCAACTGGGCACTTTCAATTAGCGAGACTGAGCACTTTCACTTAGCGCCATCAACGGCGACTCCTGGCGCGAACACCCCCACCTGGCCACACTCATCCCCACCCAACAGCAGCAGCGCGACCACCCCAACCACAGCCACCAGCAGAACCACCACGAACAGGGCAACGGCGGGTTGACTGCCGAGCAGGAGCAGTGGTGGACCGAACAGCAGCAGCGCCGGCGCCAGCGCAGCGACCGCCGCGCCGACGAACAAGGGCTGAGCCGCTGACTGCCCCGGCCCCGGCGACCTGAGCGCCTAGACCCGCTCCTGGCCGGGCGCAGCGGGGGAAGGGGGAGCAGCTGCGGACATCGACTCGATGCGCCGCCAAAGCCCGCGCGTCTCTTCAGATTTCATCTTCGGAAAGACCCTGACCGGGGTCAGCCCCTGACCGTCGTCGTCGCCGCCGTGCGCGGTCGCCAGACACCCTGCTCCCGGCCCCAACATGTCCAGCGAAGACAAGGCGCCGGGTGACAAGGGCCAGCCGCTGCCGGTGGGTCCCAACAGCCAGGGGTCGATCTGTCCAACAATGCGCGACAACCCGCGCGAGTCTGGCTGTGCCGGAGCCGAGTCCACCGTGACCACCAGTCGCATTCCCAGCGCGCGACCTGTGCGCCCTACCGCCTCGATAACCTCAGCCACCGCGGGATGCTCATCCATGAGCCTGTCGACGTCGGTGAGGATGATCAGCAAGTCCGGCAGCGGGGCAGCTCCGTCCTCCGCTGCTTGACTGCGGTAGTCGTAGACGTCCATGCAGTGGGTCAGTCCGAGTAGATGGTGGCGCCGACTCATCTCCTGCTGCAGGAAATCAACCAAGGCGGCGGCGTTGGGACGGTCCTGACGCACATTCTGGGCGGTGAAGGCGAGGTGTGGGAACTTCGTAACTGCGGCCAATGTGCCGCCGTCGGTGGAGTCGGCCAAGGCGAACTGCAGCCGCTCCGGTCCATGCCATGCAGCCAGGCTGGTCACCATGGTCTGCAGGACAGCTCCGGTGTCGGGGCCCCAGCCCACGAGCCCGAGGTGGACGCCATCGCCGCCCAGCGCCCGCTGCACCAGGTCAACCCACACCGCTTCGGGCTCGTCGCCCGGAATCAGCTGGACGCCGATCGGCCACCGTAAATGGTGTGATGCCAACGTGTTCGACCAACGTGTGGCCAACGCTTCGGCGCTGGGAACGCCGCCCACCAGGCGCAGCCATTCCCGCTCGGTGGGCGCACCTGCAGTGCTCGATAACGTGGCCTGCACTGCCGCGAGGGCCTGCTGGTAGCGCACCCCAGGATGGGCTTGCATGTATTGGCGGGCCAGCTTCTTCAGCCGGGCGGAATCAGTCATGACAACCTCCTGTCACCGTGCGCGTCGCTGGTGCCGCGACCACCTGCTATCGCGCAGTGCAGAAGGAATGCCACGATCCCTTTGGGGACTGACTGCTCCGATGGTGCAGGGTCGCGGCCCACACCGAATCGCAGCTCCCGCCGCGTGACATGGCGATTGCCACCAATATAACTCCACCCACCGACAAACAACCATTACCTATGCGGCGGGAGGGCAGAGTTGAGGTTCACGGTTCGTAGACCGGCTCGTGCCGAGGTCGTGCTTCTCCTACTTGGCCTTGGTACGTGCGCTCATAGCTTGATGATGCCATTCCGGTGTGACAAACGATTCGTGTCCGACTGGACGGCCCAACTAGATGCAGATAATTCGTCACGGTGACGAAAGTGGCGTCGTCAGAGGCGCCGGTACGCGTCGTCGCGGTGATCGACGCGGTGGATAAACACGGTGCGGGCAGCCTCGTCGATGCGGTACAGGATGCGGTAGGGGCCGCGGCGGGCGCTGAACTGTCCGGCCAGCTCGCGCCGCAGCGGTTTGCCGGCCTTACGAGGCTCGCGCGCGAGATCACCGAAGGCGAACTCGATGACCGCAGACACGATCCGTGGCGGTAGGCGGTCGAGGTCTCGGCGGGCGGTCGCGGTGAATCTGGTCGTGTAGGAGTCATCGTGGCCGCTCACGTCAGCTCGGCCGTTGTGGAACGTTGTAGGCGGAACGGATCTCGTCCGCGCCGTAGGTGCGGCCGGCCGCGATGTCGATTTCGGACGCGGCGACCGATGCGAGGACTCCTGGCTTCGAGAGCCAGTGCAGGGTTTCTTGAATCTCTTCCCACTCGTCGACGCCGATAAGGACTGCGGCTGGCGCACCGTTCTTGGTGATGGTGATCTGGTCGTGCGTCTGTGACACCGCGTCGACGTACTCGTTGATCTTGTCTTTCAGCCGTGAGATCGGCATGATCCTCATACGTTCGACCGTAGGCCTGTATTACACCCTAGTCAAGGCCTAAATTCGGGCCGATAATGTATGTTATGTCGGTTTAACGATACTTAACACACTTGGTTAGTCGCCATTGACACACGTTGTCTTGTGGCTCATGCTTGGTTGCATGACTCCCAGCAGCCGCCTGGTCGACCTGCTCGACTGGTTCAAAAGTGCTCATCCGGACGTCACCGACGCCGAGCTCGCGCGACGCGTCGGTGTCACTCGGGCGAACTTGTCCCAGTGGCGTTCCAATGGTGTGCGCGGATGGCCGGCGCGAGCCACGCTCGACGCGTTGGCCGCGACGATCGGCCGGCCGTATCGAGAAGTGCTCGACGCGGTATTGGCTGACACGGGCTATGCCGACAGCGGCGGCAGCGGCGGCCTGGCCGCGCGACCGTATCGAGTGGTCCTCGATGATGCGGTGCGAGTGCTCACCGAAGCAGCCCGGCTGACCAACCAGCCAGTACGTCAAACCCCTGACGGCTCTTGGGAACCCGACCTCGGCGCTGATGGCATACCGATCGATTGGGCCGCGTTCGTCACCGACGCTCTCGCCGCAGCGGCTGCCAACATCGGTGGCATCGACGCGATCCTGGCTGGGCGACCGGGGTCCTGGGAAGCCGCGGCGGTCCGCGACGTCCTCAATGCTGCTGTGGGCCACGATGAATGGGATCTGTGGCGCCACCGCACCGAACCGGTCAATGTCGTCGT
Source organism: Mycobacterium dioxanotrophicus (assembly GCF_002157835.1). Classification (NCBI taxonomy): domain Bacteria; kingdom Bacillati; phylum Actinomycetota; class Actinomycetes; order Mycobacteriales; family Mycobacteriaceae; genus Mycobacterium; species Mycobacterium dioxanotrophicus. The sequence goes on from NZ_CP020810.1 coordinate 122,401, forward strand.
GCACCCCGAACGGATCCTGGCTGACACCGATTCGTCATCGTGGTTCGACGAACTGGATGCCGCCGAGACCGAACTCCAACGCCGAGAGAACGCGATCAGACCCACTCACGTGTACAGCTACCCGGGCCGTGAGCTCAGCACGAAAATGCGGGAGTACTACACCGATCTGGGCGTCGAGATCATCGAAGGCACTCCCCCACCGACACCGACGGTAGCGGAGATGGAGGCAACGCTAGCGGCCGAACAAGACAACCCGACAGACCTCACCCCCGAAGAGCACGCCGCCGAGGACGCTCTAGCGGCTATCGAGGTACTCAGAGGCCGCCTCGAAACCCTTCAGCGCGACGAGCTCGCCCAATACGCGGAACGGATCGCCCAGGCCATTCGGCAGCGTCTCGCGGCGCTCAGGCTGCCCGTTCCGGTGACTGTCACAATCGACCTCGACACTCCCCTGCATGAGGCACCAGAAACGCCGCATGGAACCTGGGCCGTCGGAGCGATCGACACCGCGATCGCAACAACGATCGCGGAAACGCCAACCCCCGAGACGCTGCCCGGCACGCCGCTGCAGCGGGCGGAAGCCGCACTCAACCACGAGGGCGGATCCACCGATGAGTGACCTCGAACCCGCCTCGGCGGCCGTCCCGTGTTTCCCCATGTGGCTTGGCATGACGGGATCCCCGTGTCCGCAAACGGAGCAGCGTGACCATGAGTGACGGCTACTGGTGGTCTGTGTCGACCGGGACACGGGCGAAGCGACCACCTCGGCGCGGATTACCGATAAGGACAAAGCTTGGGCGGAAGCGACGAGGCTTGAACAGCCCAACATCTTCACCACGTCGTCTCCCGCCGGCACAGCACGCCGCGGCGCGACCAGACCTAGCTCCGAGGATTCGGACCTGTCCTGTCTTGCGGTGCCAGTCCTGGATTGTGGGAGGGAGCCGAAACACTCCCCCAGCTTGCTACTTCGGTTTCTTGGCCGGTCCCCCGCTGCTGGGCAGGTAGGCGTCCAGGACGGCCGCGACCATCTCGCTCCCGGTTGGTTTCGCTATGGCCGGGGCGGCGCGCGCGGATCTGTTTGGTCGAACAGTCCTGGAGCGTCTTCATGACCTTGAGTTCAGCCGTTGTGGGGCGAATCCGCAGGGGAAGTGGCGTTTCGGATCCTGAAATCGCGGGGCGCGTCTAGCCATGGGAACAGGTCGCCAGGGTTGGGCCCAGGTCGGCGAGCGACGATCAGTGCTGGGAGCTCGTGTGCGTGCTGGCACACAGTGCGTTGTTGAGTACGACCATCGTGTGGGCAGCTCCTCAGACGATGGAAACTCGTTGCACGACCGCGCTTTCCCCGTAACCCACCCAACAGAGACGAATCGTCACGGTGACGAACTCAGCCCTCGCCTGGAAGCCCCGTCCGATGCGAGTTAGCACTTCTTACCCCGTAAGCGTCCGTACGATCCCGACCAGGCCGTGTGCGGCAATAACAAGGGATACGAGCGCAGCTGCGGTCATGATGACTAACAATCCTGACTGCCATCGACGAACGAATTCAGCGGGCAAAAATCGGGTGCTACCGGTGAGACGTATCAGCCCGATAAGCATGAATGGTGTGGCTACCAGCGGGATCGTGACGGCAACAATGGCGAGGACCACCATGTTGGGCGCCCAGGGGGTAGCGCAAAGCAGCGGCAATACGAGCCCCAGGACAGTCAGCCGCTTAATGATTGGGCTCTTGTCTATATCGGTATTACGTTCGTGACGCGAAGGAAAGGCATTACGTAACGCATCGACGACTGCCCTGCTGAAAAGGAAAACCGTACCAACTACGGATGTAAATGAGGCAAAGAAGATTGCAAGCCACAGAAGTGGCGGCCCAATGTCACCAACTGCAAGTCGCATCAACTTGGCGAGATCATCGGTATCGCTGATAGCGAATCCGGAACCGTGCGCAGTCTCTGCGGCGACAACCCATATGCTGAAGTCGATGATGGCAATAGCTACGATCGATACCAGTAGGTCGAGCACTTGCGTAGCACGATGGCCTGGACTACGCCAGCCCTTCTCGTAAATTGCATAGTTGTAGATTATCGCCGCGGGGGTGACTCCAGCTACCCCAATTAGTGCAACCACGACGTAAAGAGAGCCAAACATGCCCTTTTCGGACGGCACGCTGAACAACAGTCCCTTAACCAGCGCCAGCAGGGAGGGCCCTTGGGAGATCGCGGTAAAAACGAAGGTGCCCACGAGTAGCAGCACAACTAACCGGCTGAAATTCTCGACAATTGCATAGGCCCGCTTGGCTCTCAGCATAAACGCTGCAAGTGCCACTGTTGCCACCGCACCGATGAATTTGGCAGAAGATGAGCTGGATCCGATGAGTTCGGCCAACGCAGTGCCCGCGGCAGGCACGTAAAAAGCGCCGTACGCAAATATGCCGAGCAGGAGGCCCAGCCCCGTAGCCAAAGGGAAAACTCGTCCCAGTTTGCCAAAACCCTGCATGATCGTCAGCCCTTGTCCATTAAGGAGCTGATACTTCGACATCATGAACATGAAAAAGAACTTGCTGAGCAAGACTAATGCAAAGCCCCACATCAAGGCGTAACCATAGTTCGCCCCAGCGACCGTTACATCTATAAGCTCGCCGGCTCCGAGCAGAGTCATCGCCGCGACGAAACCAGGGCCAATCTGCTTTACGTGCGATACCCATCTAGGCAATTTTCCGGCCGGCTGCGCCGTTTGGGTGGACTGTTCCATACTCTCTCCTTCGTTCGAATGGGCGAGCGCGCGAAATACGCACGCTAACTTTGCCCTCAGAGCGGCAAAAGTTTAAAACGGGTACCGGCACGTAGCGGCAGGCTCAAATGAATCCGAAACAGATAAAGGCCGGTTCAGGGATTGTAGGAATAGATTCTTGAATCCGACTGCCCGGTCTGAAGTCTGCCGTCTATAGCGGCAAGCGCAATTGGCGCACTGAAGGATCGCCGCGTTGACGCTCAGCAACATGGCGGCAGGCGCCTTCGAAAGCTCCCTACGACTCTTCAGAGCGTGACGCTTGAGCTGGGCTTGCTGTCATAAGTCCGTCATCGTCCTTTCGTTCGATTGACACGAGACTTCACTTCGGCGTGGATTGCTGGTGCGCCGAGTCGGGATCGGCGACGTGGCGGCGGGGTAGTCACTCCGTCTCCGTCTGGTTCGGTCAGACCACTTGCAATGGTATGACTGGCATCACACTTTCCGCAAGACTTTTCCGGAATACAGAAGATGATTTCGCATCATGGACTGGCAATGGTTCGGCTTGCCGGCTTGGCGCTGCTTCCAGTCATCACATGTGGCGTGGAACGTTCGCTGGCGGGGCGCTCGCGGTACGGCCCCTTGGCCCGACGTTGAGGTGAAGCCCAGGATTCGCGTGCGGATTCAGCTGCCTCGGACATTGCTGTGGCTTGTCCGTGGCGATCAAAACAGTTTTGGCCGGCTAAAAGTATCCACCCCGTGTTCGTCGTGTCGATCAGGAACTGCGGGGTTCGATGGTGACGGTGAAGGCGCCAACCAATCGCCGCCAGCACCGGGGAGATCCATTGAAGTCCGCGAAGGACGTATGGTCATCATTTCTGCCTCCCAACAGCTCGGGTCGTATCGGGCCGCCGCTGAGGAGTGCGGCACCACCCACCGCACCGTCAAGAAGGTGGTGGATAAATTCGAAGCCGACCAGGCCGGCGTGCCGTCGCCGCCACGGGCCGAACGGGCACACAACTACGATTCGGTGGCCGAGCTGGTCGCCGAACGGGTCGAGGAATCACACGCTCGGATCTCGGCCAAACGGTTGTTGCCGCTCGCCCGCGCCGGGGCTACGAGGCTTCCGCACGCAACTTCAGGCGGCTGGTCGCCGATGCGAAGGCGTTGTGGCGCAACGAGAATCACTCTGGCAGGCGTCCGGCGGTTTGGTCACCGGGCGGGTACCTGGTCATCGACTGGGCCCAGGCCGCACCGGGGCTGATCCTGTTCTGCGCCGTGCTGGCATTCTCCCCATGGGGGTTCGTGCGCTTCGCCACCGACCAGAAGGCCTCCACGACGCTGGCGATCATCGCTGAGGCGTTGGCCGCGATCGGCGGCGTCCCGGCGCGGGTCCTGGCCGACCGGATGGCCTGCCTCAAAGGTGGTGTGGTCGCCAACGTGGTTGTCCCGACGCCGGACTACGTCCGCCTGGCCAGCCACTACGGCTTCGCCCCGGACTTCTGCCACGCCAACGATCCCCAGTCGAAGGGCATCGTGGAGAACCTGTGCGGTTACGCCCCAGGCGATCTCGCGGTTGCCACTGCTGACTCAGGCTGGTGTCGACGGCGTGGCTGTTGAAATACGGTCAGCCAACACCGCCGCGGCGGCGTGGTGCGTCGAGGTCAACGCCCTGGAGCACTCGGAGATCGCGGCCGTTCCCCGACGAACGCCTGATCTCCGAACGTCAACTGCTGCAACCACTCCCATCGCTGCGCCTGCAGATCGGCGCGGCCTTGGTGCTACGCAGGGTCGACCGCCTGTCCTGCGTGCGCTACGGATCCGCGCGCTACTCGGTACCCTCCCGACTGGTCGGCGCCACCATGGCCGTGGTGCCCGATCACGGCGCGGTCTGCCTGGTCGAACCCTCCACCGGGATGATTGTGGCCGAACACGAACTCGTCGCCCTCGGTAACGCGTCGATCCTCGACGCGGACTAACGACGGTCCGCGGCCAGCACCCAGCCGTGGCCCGCGCCCGAAAACCAAGATGATGTCAAGGTCAGCGCGGGAAAAGCGCCGGAAAGATCGTCACATCCCTGACGATCACGGCTCCGATTACCGGCGCAGTGTCGGCGATCAATGGTGCCACGATCGTCGAGAGACCGGATCATCTGAGCGGGGCAGGGTCAATGACTACACCGGGGTTGAGGATTCCTGCAGGATCGAGCACGGTCTTGCTGACCTGTAGGGCGTGAGCGAACAGGTCGGACCGCTGTCGGTCGTACCACGGGCGGTGGTCGCGGCCGACGGCGTGATGGTGGGTGATGGTCGCTCCTGCGGCGGACAAAGCCTCAGACACCGCAAGCTTGATCTGGTCCCATTGCTCAACGGTGTGCCCCCATCGTCCTGCGGCATAAATACCAAAGTAAGGGGCGGGCCCATCGGGATATATGTGGGTGAATCGGCACGTCACCACGCCTGGGACGCCGACCTGGCGCATGGCGTCCTCAGCGGCGGTATTCACGGCGGCACGAAGGTCGTTGAACCGGTCCCAGGTGCAGGCAGTCTCGAATGTTTCCACAATCATCGACTGGGCGGCGAGCGCGTCGCGTCGGTAGGGCATGCGCAGGAACGCAGAGCGCCATGTGTCTGACGGTCCGCTGCGTGCGACCTGGTCGGCGGTCTCGGTATAGCGCGCCGGCTCCTGCAGTGTGCCGCCGTGGTCGCGGCACAACTCCAACGCTCGCTCCATCCAGGCCGTAAGAGGGTGATCGGCGGACTCGAAGCCCAGCACTAGCACCGCGGTCGCAGAACCGGCGTTGATGAACGCCTCCATCGGATCCAGCAGACGGCAGTTGGCCGGATATAGTCCCGACTGCGCAAGCGATCGCGCGGCGGTTACGCCCGCCTCATAGTCGGCGAAGCTCACCGACGCGGCCGCACGCCACCTCGGTCGATCTTGCAACCGCACCCATGCCTGGGTGATGACGCCCAACGTGCCCTCCGACCCCAGGAATAACCGGTCGTGCGATGGGCCGGCGCCGGAGGCCGGTAGCCGCCTGGACTCGCTGATTCCTGCCGGGGTGACGACCCGCATGGACTCTGTGACGTCGTCGATGTGAGTAAGCAGAGTGGCGTAATGGCCGCCGGCCCGGGTCGCCAGCCAGCCACCGAGCGTGGAGAACTGAAACGACTGCGGAAAGAACCGCAGGGTCAGACCGAATCCCTTGAGCTGCTCCTCCAGGTGCGGGCCGAGAACCCCGGCCTGCACCAAAGCCGCCCGGCTGATGCGGTCGACCTCCAGCACCTTGTTCATCGCTGTCAGGTCAAGGCTCACTGTACCGGCATAAGTGCCACCGACTCTCGGCTCCACACCTCCCACCACCGAAGAGCCGCCCCCAAAGGGCACCACCGCTATACCGACAGTCGCACACCAGTCCAGGACATCGACGACCTCGGCTTCGGTGCGCGGCCGCACGACCAGATCAGGAACATGGTCGAGTCTGCCAAGCAGCGCCCGAACCACATCGCGGAACGACTGACCGTGACTATGAGCCAGTCGGTCTCGAGCATCGTGGGAAGTGATCGACGCCAACCCGCCGGGCGGCCGAACCCTGCTGTCGGGCACCTCGAACGAGTCGATGTTCGGCGCATGGTGAACTGTCAGGTCCGCACCTTCGAATACAGTCCCGACCCGGTTGGTCAGACCTTGCCGCTCAGCTCCGGTGACTGCGTCCTCCTCGTTACCCCACCCCCACCATGATCGCGTCTTATGCGGCATCCGTGCTCCTCGGCTAGATATGACTAGTTAGTAAGTTACCGTTCAGTCAAACCTAGCATCCGCGCTCCGAATGGACGAGCCGTGTGACTCGTCACCCGTCACACCGCGATGAGCGACGTGAGGCTGCGGTCCTCTATGGGCGGTTTCCCGAGGCGCTGCCAGGACGGTCTAGTCCGGGAGCCTCTAGGGCAATGGCGGCGGTACGACTTGCGCGCGCGGCCCGTTGGGGCGAACGCCCCTGCGTACGTGGAGCTAGTGCAACGTCGATACTCCAGCGAAGCGAGGCCTCCCCGAGTGGCTGCCAGCGCGCCACGGTTAGTCAAATGTTGCATCTCTGCAACGAGCGATTTCGGAACGGGTTGGGCGTGCAAAGCCTTCCAGGTCATCCCACATCCCGACGGCCTCCAGGCTCAAATGAAATCTGGATCAAACCAACCCGACCAGAAACGGGTGGACCCGGAAACGGGGATTCGCCTCTCTTTCGCCCGACATTGGGCTACGGACTCTAGAACTGCCTGGACCCATCCCGTGCAAACACGCCAACCACACCGGCCAGTCAGGCCGCGCGACCGGCACCCTCACCTGATCGTGTAGCAGGCCCCGGCAGCGTCACCAATGCAGGTGTTAATGCGGTGCACCAATGGCGGCTAGAATGCGGGCGCTGCGTTTGGTCATCTGCTCAGCAGTCTGTTCGGGATGGACTAACCACCAGTTGACCAAAGCCGTCACTGTACTTGCCCAGACCGCGGCGAGTGCCGACATGTCGAGTGGATCAGTAAAGCCACGCGCGGTGAGAATCGCGCTGACTCCTCGGACCGCCTGCCCATGGATACAGTCCACAACATATTCAGCGGCAATCTTGGCCTCGCTGTTGTCCGGGACCGACCGGTCATAGACGACGTTCCATGCAAGCGGTTGCGTCTGCAACACAGTGAATACCGCTCGCAGGGTCTCTTCGGCCATTTTCATCGTGGGGTCCGCGCTGCCTAACACTCGCTCGATCGCCGTCACGAGTCTGGCTCCCGTTCGCTGCACGCACGCGATATACAGGCCTTCCTTGGACCCGAAGTAGCCGTAAATCAGCGGCTTCGAGATTCCGGCCTGGCTGGCAATCTCGGCGATTGAAGCGCCGGCGTAGCCGCGTCGACCAAACTCGACGATCGCAGCATCGAGGATCTGCTGCTCGCGCTCAACACGCGGAACACCCTTTGTGCCTGCCACATTCGCTGATCCCATTGCTTGCAGCGTACTCAAGCACGGCATTGACCCGCAAACTGACCGTATGGTAACTTACCGTCAGATCAATTCGGTGAGGAGTTTGGATGCTGTCCCAGATGTGGCAACCGCTCAACATGCCCGTGCTGTACGCGGCGCCGGTGTTCTTGGCGTTCATCGCCGTTGAAGCCGCCGCAGTGAAGGCGCACAACCGCGAGCATGTGACCGGCTACCTGCGCAAAGACACCCAAACCAGCCTGAGGATGGGTTTGGGTTCGATTGTGTCTTCACTTTTGTTCAAACTGTCAACACTGCTTGTTTTTGTTTTTCTGTGGACCTACGCGGCACCCTGGCACGTCCCGACGAACACATGGTGGAGCTGGCTGCTGTTGATGGTTGTCGTCGATTTCGCTTGGTACTGGAATCATCGGTTCTCTCACCGCGTCCGAATTGGATGGGCAGGGCACCAGGCGCACCACTCCAGCCAGTATTTCAATCTGACCACCGCGTTGCGGCAGAAGTGGAACCCGTGGTCGGAGGCCATCTTCTGGGCACCGCTGCCGCTGCTGGGCTTTGCGCCTTGGAGCATCTATTCCGCGTTCATGTTCAACTTGATCTACCAGTTTTTCATCCACACCGAGTTAGTTCGCAAACTACCTCGGGCAGTGGAGTTCGTGTTAAACACTCCATCGCATCACCGTGTGCATCACGGCAGTGATCCCGAATACCTCGATAAGAACTATGGCGGAATCCTGATCATCTGGGACCGCGCGTTCGGCAGCTTTCAGGAGGAGCTGCACCGGCCGGCCTACGGACTGACCAAGCCCGTAAACACCTATAACTTGTTCAAGCTGCAGTATGGCGAGTACGCCAACATGGTTGCTGACGTTCGCTGTGCCAAAGGACTGCGCAACAAGCTCGGCTACATCTTCGGGCCGCCCGGATGGCAGCCCGAGCGCCCACGAGCCGTCGAGAACCCGCGTGCGAGAAATCGGGCTGACACAGTTAGAACGCGGTTGGTGCGCACCGCTGGTCGAACGGCGGCCGCCCCATCGACGCCATCCCGATTCCGCACGGCTGCCTCGCATGACTTTGGGCCCGCGCCCTCCGGAGGTCAATGCAAGCCATCACGGCTTGCAGAAGAAATATTGGTATGCCCGACAACCACGGAGCAGAGGCGAGATGTGATCGCGACCGACGTAGACCGATGACGAACGAGGACACCGGATCATAAGAGGGCATAGCTTGCTAGTCTGAAAACGAAAAGCGAGAAGCGGCGCATGTTTGCGCCTGATACTCGCCGGAAACGCTATGACTGGCAATACGCCAGTTGCCGATACTCTTTCGTCCCGTCCCCGTTGAGGCAACGTGCAGCATTCGGTCCCCGCTCGATGAGCAAGCTCAATACTTTGCCACGAATCGTCGTGTTGGCGGGCCGTGTGGTGGGCTAGCGCTGTCAGCTGATCATGACCATTATTGAAGAGATTGGATTCGAACAATTCCACTTGGGAAGAAACGCCGATACGCGGTGCCTACTCGAACATCCGCTTTAAGCCATTTTTCTGCGGCCTGGCTCTAAGCTCTAGAGACAGATAGTTAATGTGCAGCGACGCTGCGCTGCCAATTCGTCTAACGCATCCCTGCGCCGGCGGGCGACGCGAATCCAACGTCAACACTCAAAGTCCGTGTAAGGAGCACAACAGTTAAATACATCGAAGGCATTCACTTTGTCGGATATTCTAACTCTCGGACTCCCCGCCGAACTCGGCGCCATTGGTCGGTCCGATCAGACCGCCGGAAGGCCAAAAAATCATGACGGCCATTGTCACGCGATCCGTTGGATCACACCCTAGCCTCCATCGACCAGCCACTTCCTCCCGGGCAGAGCATAATTCCGCGGAAAGTAACACTCGCGCCGGGGGCGTTCAGTGACGCGGATGATAGGGCGCATATGGATCCCAATTCTGGTCATTGGCGTCATCGCGGCCGGCGCCCTGGCTGTACAGAATGCTCGCTCTGTCTTCGGTTCTCATCCAGTCATAGTGACGCCCAAAGGGGCTGAGAGTGCCGAGGGTCTCAACTCCAAGGTAGTGACGTACGAGGTCTTCGGTTCAGGCGCGACTGCCACCATCAACTACCTCAACCTCGACGGCAAACCCCAGCGTGCTGGGGACGTCAGGGTTCCGTGGTCGTTGACACTGACCACGACGTCGCCGTCCGTATCACCAAACATGTTGGCGCAGAGCGACGGACACAGCATAAGTTGTCGAATCACGGTCGATGACGTGGTCAAAGACGAGAGAACCGCTACAGGCATGAACGCCGAAACCTTCTGCTTGGTGAAGTTCGCATGAGCACACCAGTGGACGAAACACCTACCGGTCCCCTCGCCAGTTCAAGGTATCGGCCGCATCCGCGGATGCCCCGGCTGATCCGCACGTTCGCGGTGGCAATCATCCTAGGATGGATCGCCCTGATCGCAGTGCTCAACACCGTGGTACCGACGCTCGAAGACGTCGGCAAGCTGCGTGCGGTTTCGATGAGTCCCAACGATGCTCCGTCGATGATCGCGACCAAACGTGTCGGCAAGGTTTTCCAGGAGTACGACACGAACAGCGCGGTAATGGTCGTACTCGAAGGGGATCAACCCTTGGGTGGCGCGGCGCACGAGTTCTACGACACGATTGTTCGAGAACTCCGTTCTGATACTAAGCACGTTCAACATGTCCAGGATTTCTGGGGCGATTCGTTCACTGCCTCAGGCGCGCAGAGTGTTGATAACAAGGGCGCCTTCGTCCAGGTGTTCATCTCCGGAGACCAGGGCGAGGCCTTAGCCAACGAGTCGGTTAGGGCCGTGCGCAAAGTGGTCACGGAAACGCCTGCCCCCTCAGGAGTTAACGCATACGTCACGGGCCCAGCGGCAACGTCCACAGATCAGTCTACCGTCGGTGACGAGAGCATGAAGTTGATCGAACTTCTCACCTTCGCTGTCATCACGGTCATGTTGTTGGTCGTCTATCGATCTATCATCACAACACTCATCGTGTTGTTCATGGTAGCCCTTGGGCTGTCGGGTGCGCGCGGTTTGGTCGCATTCTTGGCCTACCACAATATCTTTGGGCTAACTACCTTCGCGACCAATATGGTCGTCACGTTGGCCATCGCCGCGGCCACCGACTATGCGATCTTCCTTATCGGTCGCTACCAAGAGGCACGTCGAGTCGGCGAAGATCGTGAAACGGCGTACTACACGATGTTCCATGGCACTGCGCACGTTGTGCTTGCATCGGGACTCACGATCGCTGGAGCCACCCTTTGCCTGCACTTCACTCGCTTGCCGTACTTCCAGTCGATGGGCATCCCATTGGCAGTGGGCTTGGTGATCGTCGTAGCCGCAGCCCTCACGTTAGGCCCGGCGGTCATATCGGTATGTAGCCGATTCGGCCAGGCGCTGGAGCCCAAACACGCTGGCAAGCAGCGGATGTGGCGTCGGATAGGCACTGCGACCGTCCGCTGGCCGGGCGCAATTCTGGTCGCTGCGGTGGCCGTCTCTCTTGTTGGTTTGCTGACGTTGCCCGGCTACCACACGACGTACAACGACCGCATCTACCTTCCGGGTGACGTCCCCTCGAACGTTGGATATGCGGCTGCTGACCGCCATTTCTCCAAAGCTAGGATGAATCCGGATCTCTTGATGGTCGAGGCAGACCACGATTTGCGAAATCCCGCCGATTTTCTGGTGATCGACAAGATTGCAAAGGCTCTGGCCCGGGTGCACGGTATCGCGCAGGTTCAGACAATCACCCGGCCCGAAGGCAAGCCGATCGAGCACAGCACGATTCCATACTCCATCGGCCAGAACGGCACCGGCCAGCTCATGAACAATGACTACCAACAGACGGTCATCGCCAACATCCTGAGGCAGGCCGACGAGATCCAGGCGACGATCGAGTCGATGACCGAGATGCAGAGCATCACCCAGAAGTTGTCTGAGGTCACGCGAAGCATGTCCCAGAAAACTGCTGTCACAGCGGACAATATGTCCGCTGTGCGGGACCATCTCGCTGACTTCGACGACCAGTTTCGCCCGATACGTAACTACTTCTACTGGGAACCGCATTGCTTCGACATCCCGATGTGTTGGTCGTTGCGCTCGATATTCGAAAGCCTGGATGGCATTTCGACGATGTCGGATGACTTCCAGACGATCGTGCCTGACCTTGATCAGATGGCTGATCTCACGGGACGCATGGTGACGGTGATGCCGTCGATGATCCAGAGCATGAAGAACCAGAAGCAGTTCCTGCTCAATCAGTATCAAACGCAGAAGGCGCAGCAGGACCAGGCCATGGCGCTACTTAAGGGCTCCACGGCGATGGGCGAGGCATTCGACGCGGCGAAGAACGATGACTCCTTCTACCTGCCCCCAGAAGCCTTCGACAACGACGACTTCAAACGTGGCATCAAGTTGTTCCTCTCTCCGGACGGTAAGGCAGTTCGCTTCACGATCATTCATCAGGGCGATCCACTCACTGAACAAGGGACCTCGCGCATCGAGCTTCTCAAGGTCGCAGCCGCCGATGCGATCAAAGGGACACCCCTGGAGGGATCGAGCATCTATCTGGGGGGCAGTGCGGCGACCTACAACGACATGCAACAGGGAGCGGACTACGACTTGATCATTGCCGCCGTTGCCGCGCTCATCCTAATTTTCATCATCATGGTGATCCTTACCCGTGCGGTAGTGGCAGCGGCGGTCATTGTCGGCACCGTTGTGCTCAGCCTGGCTTCTGCATTCGGCTTATCGGTATTGCTGTGGCAGCACGTCATAGGCCTTCCGCTGCACTGGGTGGTGTTACCGATGTCAGTAATTGTCCTGCTGGCAGTCGGCGCCGACTACAACCTGCTGCTGGTGTCGAGAATGAAGGAGGAGATCCACGCCGGGTTGAATACCGGCATCGTCCGGGCGATGGTCGGAACCGGCTCCGTGGTCACTGCCGCCGGCCTTGTCTTCGCCTTCACGATGGCGTCGATGGCGATAAGCACTCTGATCGTCATTGGGCAGGTCGGCACCACCATCGGATTGGGTCTACTGTTCGACACCGTTGTCGTGCGGTCGCTAATGACTCCCTCAATCGCAGCACTACTTGGGCGCTGGTTTTGGTGGCCACAACGCGTCCGGCCTCGCCCCCGTCCTCGACCGTGGCCCCAGGCTTCTGCGCAGATGTGGCGTGTTTCCGCTGAATGAGTCCAGGCAATTCAGGAGTCCTGCAGCCCGATGTCGGGGGCTGGCCGGAAGCGGCATTCCGCCATGGACATCGCACGCAAACTGCGCCGTGCGGACGAGCTGACCGCGGAGGGAAAGACCGGTGAGGAGATCGCCGTGGTTGGCGTGCAAGGCAGTTGGGCTGGCCCGCTGCACCCACTCACACCCAGACATCGATCTGCCGGCCTGGCTGCGTTCGTACGCAGTGCCACAGGTGCTGGCGTTGCGTCGGGTGGTGTTGCTCTACGACAACCGCCGTGAGAAGGTCCACCGACTGCGGCGCGAGGAAGGTCTCCAGATAAATGTGACCCGCCCACACAAGCGAGCCGCGGTGTCACGGGTGTCCCGCCGATCGCCGCTGATGCGCCGAAGGTGGTGTGGGCGATCGACTTCCAGCTCGATTCCACCGTGGATGGCTCACCGTCGTTGACCCGCAGCGAGGTGTCTTTTCGGCCGAAACCACAACGCTGCGTGGCGAATCGGTTCAACGTCCGGTACGGCACCACACACCCCTGACGGGTCAACAGCGTCTGGATCTCGGTGATCGTCAACGGCCGCGCCTCGCCGTCGCCGGCCACCCACGCGGTGATGTGCTCTCCTCGAAACCCAGCAGCTGTTCCCACGCCGCGCCGTGACCATCTGGCCGACCGGGCGTACCGCGTCGGCGACCATCCCGATCACTTCGTCATCGATCGCGCTGACATCGTCGTCGCGGCGCAAACCGGCCGCTTGGGCAGGCCTCGACGTGGCGGCGCACCGGTTTACGGTCCAGGCTGCAATGCTCGGCGATCCTGCGATACCCCAGCGCAGGTAGCCCTTCCACCCCCCCGCCACACCCGCAGCACTTCCCTGGTCTCATTCACACTGACGTCCCGAAAAGCCATGCCCGCCTGCCTCCGTGACGTGATCTGTCACGACGATCGAGCGAACAACATGACATGACCACCGACGCGGCACGACGGTGGTCCTATGACTGGCAATCCAGGGGGTGGTCCCATCACCCTGGCAAAATTAGGTCACCATGGTCCCAAGCTCCTGGCAAACGACAACCGTTAACCCCCGTTAGCCCAAGACTACCCGCCGTGATGCTGTGTGTGCCTCGCTGCCCTGAGGTGGCTCAACGTCGTCGAGGCGGCCGATCCTCTACGGGCCACCGGGTGTCGGTAACACCCGCTGGCATCTACTGAGCCCTGCCTTGGGTTGTCGGTCTTGGGCTGTGTAGCAATAGCGATCGGTGGATCGTTTGTCAGCATCCGGATAGTGCTGCGACACCAGTCGTTGGGGAACGCTCGGCTCTGCGATGATGGCTAGGACTTTGACAAGCAGTGATGCTGTCGTGGTCGTGACCCGGTGACCTCTAGGTTGTTGTGACGAGACCGCACGGCGGTGATCAACCGGACTTTCTTTCAGTTCACTATATCGGCAACCACTCGACGTAACCGAGTGGTTGCCGAGAAGTTGCTACAAGCCTGACATGGAGCGCCGTAGGGTTATTCGAACACGAAACGCTTTCCCGAGTGAGCTACACGTTGGCGCGTCCCCGGGGAGCCTTCGTTCAGATTTTCAGTAGGTCTGCGCGGAGCCCTGGCAATGTCGTTACGCGCCCACCCAGATAGTTTTGAGATTGCAAAATTCACGAATGCCGTGAGCGGAAAGCTCACGCCCGTACCCGGACCGCTTGGTGCCGCCGAACGGGAGCTCGTTGTAGGAGCCGGTCATCCCGTTGATGAACACCTGCCCCGCTTCGAGGTCGCGAGTGAACCGCTTCTGCTCACTGGCGGCGGTCGTCCAAGCGTTAGATCCCAGACCGAATGGCGTGGCGTTGGCGATCTCGATGGCCTCGTCGATGTTGCTAACGCGATAGACGGACGCCACCGGCCCGAACGCCTCCTCTGAATACATGCGCATTTCGGGCGTGATGCCAGCGACCACCGTCGGAGGGTAAAACCAGCCCGGACCATCGGGCACGCGGCCACCGCACAGGAGCTGCGCGCCACGCTCGACGGCGTCGGTTACCAGTTCATCGATCTCGACCCGGCCCTGTTCGGTGGCCAGGGGGCCGACTTGTGTGTGCGAGTCCAGCGGATCTCCAACCCGCAACGCGCGCATCCGACTTACGAATGCGTCGGTGAAAGCGTCGTACACGTCGGTGTGCACGATGAATCGTTTGGCGGCGATGCAAGTCTGACCGTTGTTCTGGATACGGGACGTAACCGCCGCTTCGACTGCTCGATCCAGATCGGCCGACGGCATCACCACAAATGGATCGCTGCCACCGAGTTCCAGCACAGTGCGCTTGACCTCATCACCGCAGATGGCGGCAACTGAGCGGCCGGCCAGCTCGCTGCCGGTGAGTGTTGCCGCGGCTATCCGCGGGTCGCGCAGAACCGATTCCACCTGGCCCGAGGTGATCAGCAACGTCTGGAAACAGCCGTCCGGAAACCCGCCGCGTCGGAACAAGTCCTCAAGGTACAGAGCGGTTTGAGGCACGTTCGACGCATGCTTGAGCAGGACGACGTTGGCTGCCATCAATGCCGGCGCGGCAAACCGGATGACCTGCCAGAGTGGGAAATTCCAGGGCATCACCGCGAGGGTAGGGCCCATCGCCTCGTATCGCGCGTACGCACGCACCGCTCCCACCGACTTGGCTTCCACGGGCTCGTCTGCCAGAAGCTGCTCAGCCTGCTCCGCGAAATAGTTCAGGGCGCGGATGCATTTGTCGACCTCCGCACGTGCCGCCTTCAACGTCTTACCCATCTCAGTCGTCATCAACCGCGCTACATCGGCACTGTCCACGGCCAGCAGATCGGAACTCGCCCGCATCCATGCCGAGCGTTGAGCGAAATCGGTGACTCGGTAACTCTTCCATCCGTCGTACGCACGCCCGATCGTGGCCTCCACGGCGGCGTCGGTGGCCGGGCGAAAGCTTTGGAGCGTTTCACCGGTGGCCGGATTGACCGTCGCAATACCCATCATTCTCCTTATCACGCAGCTTCTAGGGGTTCGGCCATCAGTCGGTGTACTTCCTCGTGCTGTGGCCAGAGCCCACATGGGCCTGTACAACGATCTGGACACCATAATTCGTCTTACCTAATTTATGGCCAGACCATCATCCACATGGGAGCATAGGTTGCACCGCGCGATGAAGCAAGGATCTCGGAACTATCCCGCGCGGCACGATGTCAGCGGCGCCGGCCTCCGCGGGCACCACCAACATGTCAAGGCGCAGAACCGTCACGTGACTTCCCGCTCGTCAGACTGAACGTCTAGGTATTCGCAGTTCAGGCCGGTCCATCGAGCAATTGGAAAACTAGCGTGACGAACTGTTGGTCACGCGAAGCCCACCCCCTGACTCGCCACCGGCGCATCAATAAGGCTGGCCCCTTAGCGGCAACCGCGCGGGGGACTCGAATTTCGGATTATGGAATCTGTATCCGCTTCATGAAATCCGCCCTTGCGTACGTGTGATCCGTGACATAGCCTCGTTGATGCGTCATGGCCAGACCATAACCGGCTCGGTCACATGACGAACCGGCAGCAATCGTGCGATCCGCCCCGATAACTACTCGGTCTCCGTCGAGGGGCACGCACAGTCCGATCCCGAGGAGGGTCCGATGTCCCTGAGCGGCTCGATCATCGTCGCTAGCTCTCCCCCGACCGATCACCGCAATCACCCATCTGTTGGCGCGTCCGATGTGGCCGCCCGTTCAGGTACCGCCAGGTACCTCTGTCTAGGAAGGACGCGATGAACAATATGACTGAGGAACACCTCGACACGCGGAAGCGGAAGTTTTGGGGTTGGGGCTATGCCGACACGAGCGTCAGCGACTCGGAGATCCTCGAAATCGGCGGCATGCTCCGGGACAAGTTCGGGCTTCGACTCCGCGAGCTAGCTAAGGCACCCGACATCAGCGAAATCGAGTTGCGCGAGCCCCGGGTCCATGCGCCCGGATCGCTGGCCGGCATCTGTGAGAACGACACGTGGACGCGAGCCGAGCACACTCTGGGCAAGAATCTGGGCGACTTCGTCCGTGGGTTGGCTCGACAATTCGACAACCCTCCGGATTTCGTCGCGTTCCCCCGCACCGAACATGATGTCGTATCTGTGCTCGACTGGGCCCACAGCAACAACGTCGCCGTCGTCCCCTACGGCGGCGGTTCGTCGGTAGCCCAGGGCATTGAACCGATCGTATCCGACGACTACCGCGGCGCAATCAGCCTCGACCTGCGCCACCTGAACCGGGTGCTGGAGATCGACCGTGCCTCCCGCTCGGCATTGATCCAGGGCGGCGTCCTCGGACCCGACATGGAGAACCAGCTTCGACCACACGGCTTGTC
This sequence comes from Mycobacterium dioxanotrophicus, assembly GCF_002157835.1. Taxonomy (NCBI): domain Bacteria; kingdom Bacillati; phylum Actinomycetota; class Actinomycetes; order Mycobacteriales; family Mycobacteriaceae; genus Mycobacterium; species Mycobacterium dioxanotrophicus. The sequence continues at coordinate 139,706 of NZ_CP020810.1, forward strand.
GATGCGCTTTTTCTTGCAGGCGTTTGAATTCTCCTCCCTCGGCGGGTGGATCGCGACCAGGGCGGCCGGGCACTTCGCCACTGGATTCACTCAGATCGACGACTACGTCCAAGCCATGCGTGTCGTGACCCCCTCGGGAACACTGCAGACCGGCCGCATTCCCGCCGACGGGGCCGGGGTCTCCCCCGACCGCATGTTCATCGGTTCCGAGGGCACGCTGGGCGTCATCACCGAAGCATGGATGCGGCTGCAGGACAAGCCAACGTTCAAGGTCGCCACATCGGTGCCGTTCAGTGACTTCAACAAGGCTGTGGACGCCGTACGTGCCCTTGCTCAATCTGGTCTGGCGCCGGCCAACTGCCGATTGCTCGACCCGACAGAAAGCCTGCTGTCCGGCGCGTCCGACGGCTCCGACTCGATCCTGGTCCTCGCCTTTGAGTCAGCCGACCATCCGCTGGATACATGGATGCAACGCGCCGCTCAGATCTGCGCCGACCACGGTGGCCGGGTGAGCGCTGAAGCGTTGCAGGGTCGATCGGCGCCCGAAGCCGGCCACTCCGGAGCGGCCGGCAAATGGCGAAACTTCTTTGTGCGCGGCCCGCATTACAAGGAGGGCTACTCCCGCATGGGTGTATTGCGAGAAACCTTCGAGACCGCGTGCACATGGAGCGCGTTCCCTGAGCTTCATGCACGGGTGATGCAGGCGACGACCGAGGCCGTCAAGCGCGAGTGTGGCGATGGCGTCGTCGCCTGCCGTTTCACCCACGTCTATCCCGACGGCCCCGCCCCCTACTACACCGTGGTGGCCTCAGCAAAGCCGGGCGGCGAGCTAGAACAATGGGCCGCGATCAAACAGGCGGCCTCCGACGCGGTTCTTGCCACCGGCGGCACCATCACCCACCACCACGCAGTCGGCCGCTTCCACCGCCCCTGGTATGACCGGCAGCGTCCGGAGCTGTTCACCTCAGCTTTGCGTGCGGTGAAGCAGACTGTCGACCCCAACATGGTGATGAACCCTGGGGTCCTCATCGATCCGAAATAGCTAGTCGGCTGGGCTTGGGTGGGTCGCGTCAGCGCCCTGCCCAAGCCTTGGGGTGATACACGCTCCGCAACTAACCAAGTCACGTTCTCGCCAGCTGCGCAACGAGGAGCACTGGTCTAACAGAGGAGTCCCATGCCCTGCGAAAACAATACGACGGCCAGTTTGTCTCCCCCCGCATTGGATGCGCCCAGCATGCGGCGAGTCATTTTCGGCGCGGCAATCGGGCAGGGCGTGGAGTGGTACGACTATGCAATTTACGGATACCTCGCGGGCAGTATCGGAGCCGCGTTCTTTCCCAGTGACAACCGTTCGGTCACCGTGCTTGCGGCATACGCGGCATTTGCCGTGTCGTTCTTCATCCGACCGCTCGGTGGTGTTCTGTTCGGTTACATCGGAGACCGTATTGGTAGGAGAAACACTCTTGCCGTTGTCATCCTGCTCATCAGTGGCTCGACATTCCTGATCGGCCTGCTGCCCGGATACGCGGTACTAGGAGTTGCCGCGCCAGTTCTGCTCCTCGCGATGCGGCTGATACAAGGTCTGTCGGCGGGTGGCGAGCTGGCCGGCGCGGTTGCCTTCCTCGCCGAGCACGCCCCCGTGCACAAGCGTGGCTACATTGTCGGGTTCGGTGAGATGGCGGCGAACGCAGGACCCCTGATCGGTGCATCATTGGTTGCGCTCCTGGCGGGTTCGCTCGGTGACACCGTCGTCGACGACTGGGCATGGCGTATACCGTTCCTCCTCGCGGGGCCGATCGGCCTCGTTGGTCTGTTCCTGCGCCTGCGTGTCGACGAATCACCGATATTCCAGGAAGTTGCGGCTGCCGGAAAACGAGCGAAGTCGCCACTGCGGGAGGCGGTCCGGCAGGACCGTGGCGCAATTGTGCGCTGCACCGGCGTGGCGATCACCCATATGGTGCCGTACTACTTGATTCTTGCCTACTTACCCAACCACCTCACCGAAGGCGGCCGGCTTCCCGCCGGGAGCGCGTATTTCGTTGTCGCCGTGGCGTTGGTGGTGAAGATCGCTGTCACGCCGTTCGCGGCTCGCAGCTCCGATCGCTTTGGCCGCAGACCGGTAATGGCCCTTGCCGGACTCGGTTACGTGGTCCTCGCCTATCCCGTCTTCGTCTGGATAGATTCTGGCGGATTGGTTGTCGTGCTCCTGTGTCAGGTGATGCTCGGGATCATCTTCGGCGTCTATTCCGGGTGCGTGTTCACCATGATGGTGGAGATGTTCCCAACGCAGACCCGGTTCACTTCGATGGCAATCGGATACAACGCCGCTGCTGCGCTCGCGGGCGGAACTGCACCGTTCATCGCGACATGGTTGGTGACAGCGACCGGGAACGGGAGTTCACCTGCCCTCTACTTGATTGGTGGCGCGGTTATTTCATTGATCGCGATTGCCGTGTCGGGGGAAACCTCGGGCACCAGCCTCAGACAAACTCCCGGGCGGACCACGTCGCCGCAAGCTTGATTCAACAGCCCACATTCGCATACACGAAACCCCACCTAGGAAAAGGAAGAATTGTCGTGGAATCCCAATCGCAGTTTCTGCCGGCCAACCCTGAAAGTGTCTTCACCTACGGTGCGCCGCTGTTGAAATACGGCCGAGGTGCCGCGGACGAAATCGGTTTCGATCTCAGCGTGACTGGCGCGAAACGAGTGCTGGTCGTTACTGACGCCGGGGTCGCCGCTGCCGGGATCCCACAGCGAGTAGCTGAGCGGATCAAGGAGTTTGGTATTGACGCGGTCGTTTATGACGGCGTTCACGTGGAACCAACCGATGCCAGTCTTGAGCACGCGATCGCATACGCCCGTGACGGAGGTCCGTGGGATGCCTTCATTGCCGTCGGCGGCGGGTCAAGTATCGATACCGCCAAGGCGATCAACCTACTCACCACCAATCCCGGCGAGTTGATGGACTACGTCAATGCTCCGGTGGGACGCGGTAATACGCCGAACCAGCCGCTCAAACCCCTAGTCGCAGTTCCGACCACGACGGGTACGGGGGCCGAGAGCACCACGATCTGTGTGCTCGATGTGCTGGATCTAAAGGTGAAGACCGGAATCAGCCATGCTCGTTTGCGTCCAACCCTGGCCGTGGTTGACCCGATGCTGACAGTTAGCCAGCCGTCCGGCGTCACGGCATCTGCGGGCATGGATATTCTCTGCCACGCGTTGGAGAGTCTGACCGCACGGCCGTACATGGCCTATGAACGAAAGCGTCCGGAGCAACGCGTTCCATACTGCGGTTCCAATCCCATCTCGGACATGTGGGCAGAAAAGGCGCTCATGCTGATGTCCACTTCGTTCCGGCGGGCAGTGCTCGACGGCGACGATGAGGAAGCCCGCGCGTCGATGGCGCTCGCAGCCACCTTCGCTGGCCTCGGTTTCGGAAATGCCGGCGTGCACATCCCGCACGCCAACGCGTACCCAATTGCTGGCAGAGTGAAGGATTTTCACGCGAAGGATTACCCAAGCGGTGAGCCGATGGTGCCGCACGGCATGGCTGTGTCACTCACCGCGCCTGAGGCTTTCCGGTTCACCTTCGACACGGCTCCCGAGCGGCACCTTCGCGCGGCCTCCCTACTCTCGCCCGCGGCGGACAAGCCGAACGACCTGAGCTCGTTCCTGCCGGACGTACTCACTGCACTCATGTCTGACATCGGTATCCCCAACGGCATCGCCGAGGTTGGCTACGAGAGCTCAGACGTTGCCGGACTCGTCGAGGGGGCGTTAATGCAGCAACGCGTGCTGGCGGCTGCGCCGTGCGAGGTCCGCGATGAGGACCTTGCCTCGATCTTCACACGCTCCCTGACGCTGTGGTGACCGAAGAGCCCACCGAGACCGCTCTTCGCGCTGCCCTTCGCGCACGAGGGGTAACGGATATCGATGACTCAAGGCTGGCCCGCGCGATCTACTCCAGCGATGCATCCCTGTATCGGGTGGAGCCACGACTGGTCGTGCGGCCCAGGCATGTTGAGGAGATCGAAGCAACCCTAGCCGCATGTCGGGAGATCGGGGTTCCACTCACGGCGCGGGGAGCCGGTACATCGATCGCTGGCAACGCCATCGGGCCGGGGGTGATCCTCGACAGCAGCCGACATTTGCGTCGAATTGTTGATATCGATGTCGAATCCCGTACTGCTGTAGTCGAACCAGGGGTAGTCCAGGCGCAACTGCAGATGGCCGCACAACGAAAGGGTTTGCGGTTCGGTCCAGACCCGAGCACGCACAATCGCTGCACCATCGGCGGAATGATAGGGAACAACGCCTGCGGCTCCCGCGCCCTCGCGTACGGCAGGACATCGGACAATGTGCTGGCCCTCGACATCGTCGACGGGCGTGGGCGCCGGATCTCGGTTGCACATCCGACGGGAGTATCACCTTCTGATGCGCCGACGTCACTTGCCGAACTGCACACCCTGGTACAGCGGAATCTATCGATTATTCGAACCCAGTTCGGGCAGTTCGCAAGGCAGGGCTCGGGATACGCTCTGGAGCACCTGTTGCCCGAGAACCGGTTCGACGTCTGCCGCGCCCTGGTCGGCAGCGAAGGAACACTCGCGCTGGTTGAACGGGCGACGGTACGTCTTGTTAGCGATCCCCGACATCGGATCATTGTCGCGCTGGGCTACCCGAGCATCGCTGAGGCCGCGGATGCCGCACCACAGATACTGCAGCACAAACCGATCGCCTGCGAAGGACTCGACGAAAGGATTGTGGCTCCACTTCGCCGGCGCACAACTCCCATTCCCCAATTACCCCGCGGGGCAGGCTGGTTGCTCGTCGAGCTTGCCGGCGACGAGCTACCAGCCCTGCACGAACGTGCGGGACGCGTCGTCGCAGACGCGGCAGCACTTGACACACGGGTCGTCACCGATCCGGCGGAGACCGCCGCGATCTGGCAGATCCGCGAGGACGGAGCCGGACTCGCCGCACTCGGCCAAGACGGCCGCCGAGCGCACGCGGGTTGGGAAGACGCCGCCGTCCCCGTTCGACATCTCGGCGGCTACCTGCGCGACATGGACGCACTCCTCGCCCAACACGGCCTGTCCGGCGCGCCATACGGACATTTCGGCGATGGTTGCGTCCACCAACGTCTGGACTTCCCGTTTTACGCGGAACCCGACCGCGGTCGCACTGTGTTCCGGACTTTCCTGACCGAAGCTGCTGAACTGGTGGCCCACTACGGCGGGTCACTGTCGGGCGAGCACGGTGACGGCCGTGCCCGCAGTGAGCTCCTTCCCATCATGTTCAGCCCCGACGCGCTGTCGCTATTCTCAGCAACGAAGGCGATCTTCGATCCGGGCAACATATTGAATCCCGGGGTTCTGGTCCGCCCCCGGCCGTTGGACTGGGATATCCGCAACACCGGATTCTCAACAACCCGTACCTCTCTCGCGCTGCGCTACCCCGACGACTCCGACGACTTCGCCACCGCCGTACATAGATGCACCGGTGTTGCGAAATGCCGGGTGGAACAGCCCCGCACCGGGCACGTCATGTGCCCTTCCTACACCGCGACCCGAGATGAAAAGGATTCCACCCGCGGTCGCGCTCGGGTACTCCAAGAAATGACACGCAACGGCACCCCGGACTGGCGGGCGCCTGAGGTCCACGAGGCGCTCGACCTGTGCCTGTCGTGCAAAGGATGTTCCAGCGACTGCCCAACCGGGGTCGATGTCGCCACCTGGAAGTCTGAAGTTCTCCACCATGCTTACCACGGCCGGCGGCGTCCGCTGTCGCACTACACCCTCGGGCGCCTGCCGCAGTGGGCCGATCTCGCAGCACGCACTCCCCGCCTGGTCAATCGGTTGACGAGCACCCGCTGGACCGCGCGCATCGTCGCGCGCGCCGCCGGAGTCGATCCGCGCCGCGACTTACCTCGCTTCGCCGACAGGACCTTCGGTCAGCAATGGGCAGATCGTCGGCCCACCACGGATCTTCCCGGCGATGCACCGCGAGTGCTGGTGTGGGTCGATAGCTTCACGGACCATTTCGCACCACAGGTAGCGCACGACACCCTGGCCATTTTGCAAAGCATGGGCCACGATGCGGATGTCGTGACTGACGCCTGCTGCGGACTGACGTGGATCACCACTGGTCAGCTCGACACCGCGCGCTCCATCCTCGAGCGGACGACCCACAAACTCCTCACTGCTACTGCACAAGGACAACCGATCATCGCGCTCGAACCGTCCTGCGCGGCAGTTCTGCGGCACGATGGACCACTCCTTATAGACGATCCGAGTAGCCGCACACTCGCCACACGGGTGCGCACCCTCGCTGAACACCTCGCAGCGACGCCCGAATGGCAACCTCCCGATTGGTCCGGTACCGATGTTGTGGCTCAGCCACACTGTCACCACCATGCCGTCATGGGTTGGAACACCGACGCCGAAGTGCTCCGACAGAGCGGAGCCCACGTCACCCAACTGGGCGGCTGTTGCGGCCTCGCGGGCAACTGGGGAGCGGAGCGAGGTCATCACGATCTCTCCCACGCCATCGCCGGCCAGCAACTGCTGCCTGCCCTCACAACCGCCTCCGAAAGTGCTGTGGTGATCGCAGACGGATTCTCATGCCGGACCCAAATCGCGCAGTTTTCAAATCGTCGCGCTGTTCACCTTTCACATTTTCTTTCCTCCCAGCTCACAAACAGGACTCAGATATAAAGTGCCTCAACACCATCGACGTGCCCGGCAGTCTCCGAGCCGGAATTCCACGACATACCAACGCTCTTGCACGGTCTGCAAAGAACTGATTGATGCCAAATAAACCCCTACCACTGCGGGCGGTGATAACGTGCCATTTTTCGATCTCCTAATCAGTGCGTGCGAGCAGAATCCGCGGCGGATCGCCGTTCGCTGCGGGGAGGAGGCTTCCTCATTCTCGCAACATTTTTCCCGGGTCAGTCGAGCTGCGCACGTTCTTCGCATGACCTTGGGCCTGGCCTCCAATGACCGGTTCGCGGTTTTATCTCGCAACTCCGGCGACTACCTGGAACTCGTTCACGCCGCACTCTTGGGCGCGGCCATCGTTGTACCCCTAAACGTACGAGCATCCGAACCCGAACTTGCGGCCGTACTCCGGGACGCTGGATGCCGAACTCTCTTCTTCAGCAATGAATTCCGTGACCTAGCGGAGCGACTCAACGACGTCACACCAATCGAGAACATTATCCAGATCGGAGTCGATCAGCGCGCCGGCAACGACTACCGCGAACTGCTACAGGATGCCACGGAGTGGCTACCGAAGCGTCCTGATGCATCCGATATTGCATTCATCATGTACACCAGCGGCACAACCGGGAGAGCGAAGGGTGTCGTCATCGAACACGGCGCCATGACCAACGATATCTACAAGACTGGAATTGCAACGAATCTTACCCAGGGCTACACCTTTTTACTCCATGCTCCACTGTTCCATATAGCCTCAATACGGGGTTTCGGTCTTGCTCCTGCCACCGGCTCAACAGTCGTGCTATTACCACGTTTTGATCCGCACCGCATCGTCCAGGAGATCAAAGCGCACGATGTAAACACGACGAGCTTCATCGCGTCCACCGTCAGGAACATGCTTGAATTACCTGACTTCCACGGCGCGGCATTGCCCAGCCTAACCACGATCGGATACGGCAGCGCGCCGATGCACCCCGCTGTTCTTCGCCAACTGATGAATGCGTTTCCCGACGCAGAGTTTGTGAACTGGTACGGAATGACTGAGACATGCGGACACGTGAGCGTCCTCACCGGACTGGACCACAAGCGCGGGGGTCGTCGACTCATGTCGTGCGGGCGCACCATGCCAGGTATCGGTGTACGGGTCGTCGACGAGGCCGGCTCGCCGGTCAACCGCGGTATCGTCGGCGAAATCACGGTGTCTGGCGACAACTTGATGCGCGGGTATTGGAATCAACCTCCGCTGAAGGCAGATCACATGGGTAGGTCGTGGTTCCCGACTGGAGATGCAGGCTATTTGGATGAATGCGGATACCTGTACTTGGTCGGCAGGATCCGAGATCTCATCATCACCGGCGGCGAGAACGTCGCGCCCGGCGAGGTGGAAAGTGTTCTCTGCAGTCACCCTGCGGTCCATCAGGCAGTGGTCTTTGGTGTGGACGACCCGAAATGGGGTGAGGCGGTGCACGCCTGCGTGTCTACAGCTTCCAATACTCAGTTGAGTGTGGACGAGCTGCGAGCCCACTGTCGGACCCAGCTGGCTGGATACAAAGTCCCGAAGCATATCGATATCCACGACGAGCCATTTCCCATGAGCGGCTCCAACAAGATTGACCGAAATCTGGTGAAATCTCGCTATCTGCAATGCTATCCGAGCAGCGCCAACACAATCTGACCAGACCTCCAGTGAGTTTCACGTCTCGCCCAGGTTCGCGCTCGTGCAGCATCACATGCTGCAACGAGAGACTTGGGATGTCCCAGGAGGTTTCAGACTACAAGCTGCAAGCTGCAGCTTCTTGCGTGTGAGCGCGGCGCGCTGTATCTCGCCTTCGGATCCCAAGATGCGCTGCAGCACAGGAAATCTGCATGAGCCGGTACCCGCATAGGCATCGCCACCAGTACCGCCGTCGCCACCCATCGCCGCCGAAACTCACTGCACCCCTTGACAGAGCGCGAACCAACGCGTCTAATGTTCATACAACGGAATCAATATTCCGGGATACGGAATAGAGGCGCGGGCTTGAGCGTCCGAAACATTCAACCGACGGCTCCTGTTGTGAAGTGCGCCGGCATCCCCGCTTCGTGGCCGCTTGAAGACAACCGAGAGGACTTATTTCATGATTAGTGCCGCATTCACCGTCAACTGTTCAATCCTTCTGACAGACCTACCGTTGCTTGAGCGTCCCCAGGCGGCCCGCGATGCCGGTTTCGATGCGGTGGAGTTCTGGTGGCCGTTCGCGACGGCGACTCCCAGCGACTCCCAAGTCGACGAGTTCACCCGAGCGATCGGAGATGCCGGCGTTCAGTTGACCGGGTTGAACTTCGCCGCCGGAGACATGCCCGCAGGTGAGCGCGGGATCCTTTCTGCGCCACGCCGCACATCGGAGTTCCGCGACAGTGTCGACATTGCGGTAGGAATTGCAAAGGCACTGGATACCAAGGCGTTCAATGCCTTGTACGGCAACCGCATCGACGGGGTCTCGCCTGACGAACAGGACAGTGTCGCTGCCGAAAACCTCGGATTCGCCGCGACGGCCGCCAAGGCGATCGGTGCGGTCGTACTCGTCGAGCCCGTCAGCGGAGCACCCGCCTACCCGCTCAAGTCGGCCGCCGATGCGATCGGGGTCATCGACCGCGTGCATTCCGACCACGGTGTAGACAACTTGCGGCTACTGGCCGACCTCTACCACCTGCATGTCAATGGCGACGACGTCGCCGCCGCTATCGACGCCCACGCCGAGAGAATCGGCCACGTACAGATCGCGGACGCTCCAGGTCGCGGCGAACCGGGCACCGGGATCCTCACTCTCAGTGGCTATCTCGCACAGCTCCATAACCGCGGCTACCGGGGTTTTGTCGGCCTCGAGTACAAGCCCACGAGGCCAGACACGTTCGACTGGCTGGCTAGGGCGAATCGCCCATCCGCCGGCGTACTGAACCGCTGAGACGTCGGAAACGACAAGACAAGGAGTCACATCGTGAGCACTATCGCCTTCATCGGCCTCGGAATCATGGGCAGCCCCATGGCCGTGAACCTCGTCAAAGCCGGCCACGCGGTTATCGGCTTCAACCGGTCACCGCAGCGCAGCGCGGCACTCGTCGATGCCGGCGGCACCGCGGCCGGTTCGATCGCCGACGCGGTCAAAGACGCCGATGTCATTGCTGTGATGGTCCCGGATTCCCCCGACGTTCGCGATGTCCTGGCTGGAAATGACGGCGTGTTCGACAACGCTCGTCCCGGTGCTCTGATCATCGACTTCTCCAGTATCCGCCCGGATGTCACCGCCGAACTCGCGAGCGAGGCGATGGAGCGCGGGTTCCGGATCATCGATGCACCCGTATCCGGCGGCGAGGTGGGTGCGATCGACGCCGCCCTGTCGATCATGGTGGGTGGTGCCGAGGACGACTTCCTGGCGGCGAAGCCGGTGCTCGATGCCGTGGGCAGGACTGTTGTGCATGTTGGCCCCAACGGATCTGGACAGACCGTGAAGGCTGCCAATCAACTGATCGTGGCGGGCAATATCGAGCTTCTCGCCGAGGCCATCGTCTTCCTTGAGGCCTACGGCGTGGACACGGCCGCGGCCGTCAAGGTGCTCGGCGGAGGTCTGGCCGGGTCTGCCGTGCTTAATCAGAAGGCGCAGAAGATGCTCGATCGCGAGTTCGAGCCGGGCTTCCGAATTGACCTGCACCACAAGGATCTCGGTATCGTCACCGCCGCGGCTCGCGAGGTCGGTGTGATCTCGCCGCTCGGCGCCGTCGTCGCCCAACTCATGGCCTCAGCGCGTGCCAACGGTGACGGCGGACTCGACCATTCCGGTTTGCTACGCGGTGTCGAGCGTCTGTCGGGACGCACGGCTCTCTGATCCCAACGACCAGCACGACCAAGTGAAAGAGAAGTTACATGCCACGTATGCGCACTGTCGACGCCGCCGTTAGAATCCTCGAAATCGAGGGAGCAACACAAGCTTTCGGACTACCCGGTGCCGCCATCAATCCGTTTTATTCGGCGATGCGCGCTCACGGAGGCATCAATCACGTGCTGGCGCGTCACGTTGAGGCGGCGAGCCACATGGCCGAGGGCTACACCCGCGCCAGGGCCGGCAACATCGGGGTTTGCATTGGCACCTCGGGGCCAGCCGGGACCGACATGATCACCGGCCTGTACTCCGCCACGGCGGACTCCATACCGATTCTTGCCATCACCGGGCAAGCGCCCGTCGCGCGGCTTCACAAGGAAGACTTTCAAGCCGTCGACATCTCCGCGATCGCCGCGCCGGTCACCAAGATGGCCATGACAGTCCTGGAACCCGGTCAGGTGCCAGGTGCGTTCGCGCAGGCCTTCCACTTGATGCGATCAGGCCGTCCCGGTCCGGTATTGATCGATCTCCCGATCGATGTCCAGATGGCTGAGATCGATTTCGATCCTGACACTTACCAACCGTTGCCCGTGTACAAGCCTGCTGCCACCAGGGCCCAGGTCGAGAAGGCCCTCGACATGCTGGCCCTCGCCCACCGTCCGCTGATCGTGGCTGGCGGCGGAATCGTCAACGCCGACGCGGCAGATCTGTTGGTTCAGTTGGCCGAACTGCTCGATGTTCCCGTGGTTCCCACGCTGATGGGGTGGGGCACGATTCCCGATGATCATCGCCTTGCCGCGGGCATGGCCGGTTTGCAGACAGCCCACCGTTACGGCAACGCCACGTTGCTGGCATCGGACTTCGTCCTCGGGATCGGTAACCGGTGGGCCAACCGCCACACCGGTGGGCTCGATACCTACACCAAGGGTCGCACGTTCATCCATGTGGATATCGAGCCCACCCAGATCGGACGGGTGTTTACACCCGATTACGGGATCGTGTCGGACGCCAAAGCTGCCCTCGAGAAGTTCGTGACGGTGGCTGCCGAGCGAAAATCCGCAGGCACCCTGCCCGACCGCAGCTCGTGGGTGCGAGAGTGCCTCGACCGGAAGCGGACGATGCATCGCAAGACCGACTTCGAGGACGTGCCAATCAAGCCACAGCGGGTGTACCGGGAAATGAACCGCGTGTTCGGCCGCGATGCCCGTTACGTGACCGCGATCGGACTCTCGCAGATAGCCGGTGGCCAGTTCCTCCACGTGTACAAGGCCCGAAATTGGATCAACTGCGGCCAAGCGGGGCCGCTTGGCTGGACCTTGCCCGCAGCACTCGGCGTCGTCGCTGCCGACCCGACCGCCACGGTGGTCGGCCTCTCTGGCGATTACGACTTCCAGTTTCTCATCGAAGAACTGGCCGTGGGAGCCCAGTTCAATCTCCCGTACATCCATGTGGTGGTCAACAACTCATACCTGGGTCTGATTCGCCAGGCACAACGACAATTCGACATGAACTATTGCGTCTCACTCGGATTCGACAACATCAATGCCGAAGAAGGGCGCGCCGACGATAGCCCAGCCGCCCCGAAGGGATACGGAGTCGACCATCTACGAGTGGCAGAAGGCCTCGGGTGCAAAGCAATTCGGGTCACCGAGCCGAACGAGATCGCGAGCGCGTTAGAACAGGCCACCGTCCTGGCACGCGAACACAAGGTTCCCGTGGTAGTGGAGATCGTGCTGGAGACCATCACCAACATAGCCATGGGCACCGAGCTTGACAACGTCAACGAGTTTGAAGCACTCGCCGAGGCTAGCGACGAAGATCTGATGACTGTCGGAATATTCGACTGACATTGCGAACCTGGGCAGTTGGGGCGCCGAACCGGACGGAGAAGGTCGTGGCAGGACAGATCGTGGTGGCTCCCGACAAGTTCAAGGGTTCGCTGTCGGCGGCCGCCGCCGCGGCCGCGATCAGGCGTGGGCTGCATCGTTTCGATCCCTCACTGGACGTGCGCGAGTGTCCGGTCGCCGACGGTGGAGAAGGGACGTTGGCGGCCGCGGTGGCAGCCGGCTTTGAGATCATTCCGCTCACCGCGCCGGGGCCGAGTGGCGACCCGGTATCGACGTCGTTCGTGCGAAAGGGTCAGGCCGCGGTCATCGAGATGGCGGACGTATCGGGACTCGGGCGACTGCCCGGCGGGGTCCGCATGCCGATGCAGGCATCGAGTCGGGGCTTGGGGGTCCTGGTCGCCCGAGCCCTCGATCTGGGCTGCCGGCACATCGTGGTCGGTATCGGCGGAAGTGCGTGCACCGACGGCGGGTCCGGATTCCTCACCGGCCTGGGCGCCGTAATCACCGATGGTCATGGTCGACTGCTGCCGGATGGCGGGGGACCTCTCGCCTCCGCGGCGGAACTGGATCTGACGCAATTACACCCGGGACTGCGGGGCGCGACACTGACGATCGCCAGCGATGTCGACAACCCATTGTGCGGACCTTACGGCGCCGCAGCCGTTTACGGTCCACAGAAGGGTGCCACGGCAGACAACGTGGCGCGATTGGATGCGGCGCTGACTCACTGGTCGGTGCTTGTGGCTCAAACCACCGGTCGCGAGGTACGCGATGCTCCGGGAGCTGGGGCTGCAGGCGGCGTGGGTTTCGCCGCGATGGCGGTGCTCGGCGCCGAGATGCGGGCCGGCATCGATGTCGTTCTGGATCTGGTGGAATTGGACGTTCACCTGGACGGCGCGGCGGCCGTCATCACGGGCGAGGGTTGCTTGGACGGGCAGTCGCTTCGCGGCAAGGCGCCGGTTGGTGTCGGGGCGCGCGCACGCAGTCGAGGAATTCCGGCGGTGGCAATCGTGGGCCGCTCCAAGCTCTCTGCCGCGGAAATTGCGAGGTCTCCGTTTGCCGGCGTCTACTCGCTCGAGGAGATGGAACCGGACCTTTCTCGGGCGATGGCGGAGGCGGCCGATCTCCTTGCCGCCGTTGGCCACAACGTTGCCCGCGAGCGCCTCCTGCCGTTCGACCGTTCCTGAACCGATAGGCGGGTAGTCACACGGCTCCGGCGGGTCACGCGGCTGCCGTACTCGGAGTAGCGTTTCGCGCTTACCATCTAGTGGGTGTAGTTTTTCACTAAGCGGAATCCACAACAGTCAGGGCGAAGCGGAGGTGAACAGTTGGCGAGCACGTCCGCTGCGTCGGGCAGCGTCCAATCGGTCGACCGGGTTTTCGACCTGCTCGAAGTGATGGCGGTAGCCGGGGGGTCATTGGGTCTGAGCGAACTCGCCGACCGGACGAACCTACCGCCTCCGACGGTGCATCGATTGGTCCGCTCGCTGGTCAGCCGAGGGTACGCCCGCCAGTTGCCGGGCCGCGGATATGCGCTGGGTCCCAAGCTTATTCACTTGGGCGAGTCCGCGACAAAGATGATCGGAGCCTGGGCGGCACCGCACTTGTCGGACCTGGTCATCGGCACGGGAGAAACTGCCAACATGGCGGTGCTGGACGGAGCCATGGCCGTGTACGTGGCCCAGGTGCCATCTCCTCACGCGATGCGCATGTTCACCGAGGTGGGCCGACGAGTGCACCTGCACTGTACTGGTGTGGGCAAGGCACTCCTTCTCCAATTGCCTGACGATACCGTCCGCCAATTGGTGGGCCGTGTGGGTATGCCCGCATACACACCCAATTCACACACCGATATCGACTCCCTACTCGCTGACCTTGCCGAGAGCCGACGGCGGGGGTATGCGCTCGACGAGGGCGAACAGGAGGTCGGGGTGCGGTGCTTTTCGGTACCCGTGCCCGATGCCCCGACACCGACGGCGCTGTCGATTTCGGGGCCGGCCGCACGGCTCAGTATCGAGTCGGCCGACCACAACGCTCCCCTTCTCCAGCGAGTCGCCAAGGACTTGTCTGCGGAATTCGGCAAAGGCACGGTGGGCGGCTAGCAGCAAGGCAGACGGTGATCAGTCACCCACGACGCGCAGCCGCTGCGCCGAGGTCATGTCCTCCGGCTCCGCAGTCTGTCCGGGGTCGCCGCTCGCGGCCAAGGGATTTACGCCGCGGATAGAGGCGTCGATGAGCTCGACGGGGTGGAATAGTGGCACGCCGTCAAGATGCCGTGCGATCTGCAATAGGCAGCCCGGGTTGCCGGTGGTCACAGCGTCCGGCCGGGTGGAGACGATATTGGCGGCTTTGCGCTGGCCCAGGTCTTCGCCCGCTTCTGGCTGGACCATGTTGTAGATGCCGGCGGAGCCACAACATAATTCGGATTCCGGCACCTCAAGTAGCTCGAGATCGGGGATCGTCCGCAGGACGTCGCGGGGCTGCCGGCGGATCTGTTGTCCGTGTGCGAGGTGACAGGCATCGTGATAGGCGATGCGGGCCGAAATCGGATGCCGAGGGGCTAGCGGTTCGAGATCGGCGAGAACTTCACTGATATCGCGGACTTTCGTGCTGAACGCGGCAGCACGCTCGGCATATTCGGGATCGTCGGCGAGTAGCCCGCCGTATTCTTTGAGCGTGGATCCACAGCCCGCGACGTTGACGACGATATCGTCCACGTCGAGGCTTTCGAAGGACTCGATCATCCTCCTTGCTCGACCTAGCCCCTCGTCCTCACGTCCAGCGTGCACACTCAGCGCACCACAGCAGCCCTGCTCCGGAATGAGCACCTCACATCCTTCGGCCAGGAGCACACGGACCGTTGCCTCGTTCACTTGAGCGAAGAACACCTGTTGAACACACCCTGAGATGAGGGCGACCCGTCGCCGCGCCGTCCCCAACGGCTTGCTGAACCTTGGCTGTCGGCTTACTAGCGCGCGCAAGGTAACTCGTGGCATCAACGCCTCTAGCGCTCGCAGCCGCGCCGGTAGCCTCTGCATGATCCCGGTTCGGTGCATGAACCAGCGGATTCCCCAGCGTTGGTACATCCACGCGCCGAGGGCAACCAGCCTGAGCCGAGCGGGGTAGGGGAAGACCGCGAAGATCAGTCCTCGGAAGAAGCGGTCTGCTGCACTGCGGGGAACTGCCCGCTCGATCTGCGGCCGCACCGCCTCGATCAGCTGGTCGTACTGCACTCCGGACGGACACGACGACACGCATGCCATGCAGCCGAGGCATGCGTCGAAGTGTTTGGCGAAGTTAGCGTCGACGGGTATCTCGCCTTCGCTGGCCAGATTCATCAAGTGAATCCGGCCTCGTGGTGAATCCATCTCCTCGCCCCACAGTTGGTACGTGGGACATGTCGGCAGGCAAAAACCGCAGTGAACACAGTCCGACAACAGGTTTGGTTTGGGTGGATTGTG